>JACCTF010001050.1 GCA_013812565.1 Pyrinomonadaceae bacterium
ATTCATCTTTGCTTTCCTCCAGATTTAGGAAGTTCACGGGTTAACATTCGTGAGGCCGGCGCGGTCTGCACTTCCTTCTGCGCCAGCCGGTTCTTTGTGTTGTAAAAATTGATTTGTTTAACAATGAGGAGAGTAGGTGCTTGCTAAAAACGGGGGTTGACTTTTGAATTCAAGAAGCGACTAACCCAGCGGCCCCGGTAAAGCAAGCGTGTGCTTCGATTCAGTCGACGCTTAGCGGGTTGCCGCTGCACATCTGATGTGGCATACGCGCTAACAAGTTTTAGCATTATGATTCGAGAGAAACAGGGAGGCAGACATCTGTGTTGCTTCTTATTGGCGTCTAACTCGCGCCGCCGGTAGCCGGTGATATACGGGATTGTAGATGTCGGATTGCGGAATGCGGATTGAAGAACAAGCAGCAGCCAAACACTTTCATCTGTCTTTGGTGCCTAATCAGCAATCCGAACTTCGCATTCCGCAATCGATACACCATTTGTGTCCAAACGGTTTACTCTTTCACAAGACTAATCTCTCCGGTGTTAATAAACATGATAGCTTCACTCATCCAAATCGCTGTTGTCTGCGCATTAACGTTCACACTTATTCCCGCCGGGGTTTGGCGTGAGGGGGCGCGAGCCGAAACGACCGCCACCGCTTCACTGTTAAAGTTTGAAGGGCAAGACGACGATGCGCTCGCAATTGTGCGGCGCACCGACTCGGCGGGGCGAGGCGCAGACGGCAAACTTCCCCAGTTGACTTCGGAAGAACACATGCGACGCGCTACCGTCTACTTCGCCAACCGTGCCTTCACCGAAGCGCGTGAACACTGGCAGACTTTGATCACACGCTATCCAACTGATCAGAACGTTCCGGCTGCTCTGTTCAGCACCGGGCGTTCATTCTTCCAACAACAACGCTACCGAGACGCGCTGCCCGTCTTCGAAGAACTTGGACTTAAACATCCGCAAACCAAAGATGGGCGCGATGGTTTCTACTACGTCGCTCCGACGCTTCTGCGGATGAATCGTCCGGCGGAAGCCGCCGCGCGTTACCAAGCCTACCTGGTGCAATTTCCGCAGGGCGAGCGTATCGAGGATGCCCATCTAAATATAATTGACAGCCTGCGTGAAGCGGGGCGTTTCGCAGAGGCCGCGCTATGGGTTACGCGCACGCGCGAACGCTTTCCTAACATGCCGGCGGAGACCAATGCTTTGTTTGCGCGTCTTCGGCTGGAGATGGCGGGCGGCAATTGGCAAGCAGCGGTGCGAACCAGCGAAGATTTGCGCCGTGCAAAATTCGACCGCAAAGTAACGACCTCTCCAACGGAACTATCCTACCTGCATGCCTACAGCCTTGAACGAGCCGGCTCCACTGAACAAGCGATCAAGGCCTACCAAGCGATTCCTGACGGAGCAAACTCTTATTATGGCGGCTTAGCCACGGCGCGCTTGCAGACGATTAGCGGCGCAGCTAAGCAGATAGCAGATGCTCGCGCGCTTCGCGTACGAACTGAGCTTGCCGCGGCGAGCAGTTCCTACCCCGTGCCGTATCGCGAATCGATTTTGCGCCACACCACAGCGCGCAAGGTGGACCCGCGCTTGATGCTGGCGATCATGCGTCAGGAGAGTGGGTTCCGCCCGCGCGCAAAATCTCCGGCCGCTGCACGCGGCTTGATGCAACTGACAATTGACACTGCCGCGAAGTACGCTTCGCGGGCGCGGCTTGGGAATGTGCAGGAAGAAGATCTCTACCGTCCAGACGCTTCAATTCAGTTGGCGAGTGAATATCTTGCTGAGCTGGCGAAGATGTTCCCGAATCTGCCGGAAGCGGTTGCGGCATCCTACAACGGCGGCGAAGACAACGCGGCACGCTGGCTGCGCCGTGCCCTACAACCCGACCCGGGCGTTTTCACAAGCGAGGTCGGGTTTGCGGAAACCAAGGATTACGTCGCCAAAGTGATGTCAAACTACCGCGCCTACCGTGAGCTTTACACGAACGATCTTCGTCGCCGTTGAAGTCTCGAAATCTAAATCGAAACACTCGACTGTGCCGGCACCTCGTTGATGTGCTAATCGCAAGAAGGCAGAAAGCAGCAGAAATCCTTTGCCTGCTTTCTGCCTTCCGCCTTCTGCTACCGCGCCCCTTGACACGCGTGGCACGGCGCGTTACGTATGATCCGTAACCGTATGAACTAAGAAAACCTGACCGTACACAGGCCGTTTGTGCGGCAGCTTCATTACAACCTATAGTGCAAGTTGCTTTGTGAAAGAGCGTGAGAGAGCACGGCATTCAATCAAGCGACATCAAACGTGTCGTGGTGCGCGGCGTCAACTGGGTCGGCGATATGGTGATGACCGTGCCCGCGCTGCGCGAACTGCGCCGCATCTTGCCCGGTGCGCACATCACGCTCGCCACGCGTGCTTCGGCGGAAGCGATCTTCGCAGAGGCTGACTTCATTGATGACTTGATAATCTACGAACGGCGTCCACGCGACATGCATCTGGTTGTGCGCCAGATCAGAGCGTGGCGCACGCGTCGCTTTGATCTCGCTGTGCTGTTCCAGAATGCGTTTGAAGCTGC
Source organism: Pyrinomonadaceae bacterium (assembly GCA_013812565.1). Classification (GTDB taxonomy): domain Bacteria; phylum Acidobacteriota; class Blastocatellia; order Pyrinomonadales; family Pyrinomonadaceae; genus JACCTF01. Next base: position 2,581 of record JACCTF010001050.1, read on the forward strand.
TTTGATTGCCGCCGCCGCAAGGGTTCCACTTCGCTTCGGCTATGCAACCGACAATCGCCGCCTGCTGCTGACGCACGCTCTGCCCATTCCGACTTGGCGCGGCGAGCGGCATGAGGTTTTTTACTACCTCAACATCGTCCATCAACTCGAACGCTTGCTTGTCAATCGGCCCGGCATGGATGTGTCTGCTGAGCCGCCCGGCCCGCGCTTTGATCTCGGTGTTTCAGCCGAACGTCAGCATGCAGCTCGAACTCTTTTGCAAAGCCGTGGCCTACAGGCAGATCGACCGCTGGTTGTGTTGTGTCCGGGTTCGATCAACAGTCGTGCGAAACGCTGGCCTGCTGATCGCTTTGCGATGCTCGCTGATCAATTGATCGAAGACGTTGGTGTTAACCTTGCGCTCATTGGTGCACCCGAAGAACTGGAAGTCGCCCGTGAAGTCGCGGCGAAAATGAATCACGGTGCAGTTATTCTCACTGGTGGTATAAGCTTTGCGCAGACGATTGCTGTTTTGAGCATTGCCGACTTGCTCATCACCAACGATACTGGGCCAGCGCACATCGCGGCGGCACTCGGTCGGCCAACGCTTGTCATATTCGGTCCCACTGATCCGACAACAACACGCCCTTTTTCGTCCCTTGCTGAGATCGTTCGTCGGCCTCCACCATGCGCACCCTGTATGTTGCGCGATTGCCCGATTGATCATCGCTGCATGACCGCGATTACGCCGATGGAAGTCTTTACCCAAGCTCTTGCCTTGATGCAGATGGGAGTTGCACGATGAAGCACCAGCTCGACATCGTCACAGAAAATCTACCTGAGGCCCTTCGCTTAACCATCGGTTTAGAAGCAGATACCCAATGACGAAGAATCACGTAGCACCGCAGGAACACCTGGCCGCCATCGTGCGCCGTTTCTCCGGGCGGCGTGTCGTGGTGATCGGTGATTTAATCGCCGATCAATTCCTTTATGGTGAGATCAGTCGCGTTTCTCGCGAAGCGCCGGTGATGATTCTGCGTCATGAAAGAACGGAGACCGTGCCGGGCGGAGCCGCCAACTGCGCGATGAACTTAGCTGCGCTCGGAGCGCACACTGTACTCATCGGCACGGCGGGCGAAGACGAAGCGGGACGCCGGATGCTCGACAAACTTGGCGAAGCCGGTATTGATTTGAGCGGCGTCATCATCTCTCCAGAGTTTCGCACAACCACCAAAGTGCGCATCCTCGCCGGGCAAACTCATTCAACACGCCAGCAGGTGATTCGCGTCGATTACGAAAGCGTGTCGCTCATGGATGTGCCCCAGCGAGCGCGCCTTCGGGCGCAGCTTTGCGGAGCGGCGAAGGTGGCTGACGCACTCATCGTTTCAGACTACAATTACGCGGTCGTCGATGCAGAGATGATCGAAGCCTTACGTGTTGCGACGCGCGACCGCCCCGTGCCCGTGCTTGTCGATTCGCGCTTTCGTCTTGCACACTTCACGGGCTTCACGTCCGCCACACCCAACGAGGATGAAGTGGAACATCTGTTGGGCCATCGTCTGTCGAACGCTGACGAACTCGAAGCGGCAGCAGCGGAGTTGCGTGCGCGGCTCGGCTACACGGCGCTGCTTGTTACGCGTGGCAGCCAGGGTATGTTGTTGGTGGAGGCAGGTGCTGAACCTGTGCACATCAAAGCTGTTGGCTCTGATGCTCCGGTTGATGTGACGGGAGCGGGCGATACGGTCATCGCGACATACGCCCTCGCGCTGGCATCCGACGCGGGAATCGCTGATGCCGCGCACCTCGCTAATTATGCCGGCGGTGTTGTTGTGATGAAGCGCGGCACAGCCTCCGTCAATGCTCAAGAGCTGATCGCGGCCGTTGCTGCACCGCGCAGTACAAAAATAGAAAAGTAGCATCAGGGTAGTAAATGCCTTTACGAGTCGTGCCTTCGGGAGATCAGAAACTGACGGACTCAATGTCGCGCATTCTCGGACGTAATCGTGTGATTGCGCGTGTCGCTATCGCGCGCCGCAGAGGTGCGCGCGTCGTGCTCGCCAACGGCTGTTTCGATGTTCTTCATGTTGGTCATGTACGCTACCTTGAAGCGGCACGCGCGCTCGGCGATCTGTTGGTTGTCGGCGTAAATTCTGATGAGCAGGTTCATGCGCTCAAAGGCAAGGGACGCCCGTTTGTGCCGGAGCGCGAACGAGCTGAAATCATCGCCTCGCTACGCAGTGTTGATCTCGTCACGATCTTTAATGAACCAACGGTCGAAGCGCTGCTTCTCGCCATCAAACCGGATTTTCACGCTAAGGGCACCGATTACACGGAGGAGACAGTACCCGAACGCGACGTGGTTCGATCTTATGGCGGGCGTGTGGCGATTGTCGGCGATCCGAAACAGCACTCGACGTCAAAGATGATCATGCAGCTTAACCAGCGAGTGGTGTCGCCGGACGAAGATTAAGCGGAAGCGTAAGCCTTGATCCACAAAGTTGGGTTGAGAACCCACCATGCGACTTCGCTTGCGAGCTCTTTCTGAATCTTCAGTAACTCTCCGCACCCACCATCAACAAATTCTTGCCGTGAAGGACAATCTTCCTGCAAAGGAAATCCGAATCATCAAAGGAGTTCGTATATGACTTAAGCAGTCCTGCACGAATCCGGTGATTGCGACGGCGAGACGTAAAGGAGCATGCCATCGCAAAGAAATTTGCGATTAACATATTCGCGTAGACCAAACGATGTTTTACGTTTAATTCACTTTGACATGTTATTTAGATCAGAGTAAATTGTGCGAGATTTATCGGCACTTGCTCCAATTTCCCTCACACATACAAGCAGTTTTAGTACAAGCGGGCTTGTTCAAAATCGTAAGAGCTGGTTCCTCAGTTGGCAGTTAACCTTCGAAGCTTGCGCTGAACATGGCGGCGTATCGTCATGATTCGCGAGCAAGGTTTCTTGTTACTCGCGTGCGAGTAGTTCGTTGAGTTACCGCTCTTAAGTTCTACACATCAACAATGGAATTTAGATTTCATCACGCTCTGGTGCGTTGAAAGGAACCCTATGTCTGAGACCTCGAACACCAGCAATCTCTTTAAGAAGATTGCCACTAACCGAAGCAACCGACGCCGTTTTATGGGCCAGGCCGG
>JACCTF010001054.1 GCA_013812565.1 Pyrinomonadaceae bacterium
AGATCACGATTCAGAATTCCAACCTTGTGTGCGGCGGCGGCGTTCAGGTCGGCAATAAATTTACGCGATGCTATGGCGGAAATCACGGAACGCTCGGTGTGCGTAGAGCGATCCATGTCTCATGCGACGGGTACTTCTACCGGCTTGGCTTGAAAATGGGCTTGGACGGTATCATGGAAATGGTTGATGAGTTCGACCTCAACAAGCGGAGCGGCATTGACCTGCCAAATGAGAAAATCAGTTGGACGCCGTCAAGAGAACTTAAGAAACGCTTTAATCCGCGCAACCCGGAATGGAAAGATATCGATACTGTTTACGCTTCGTTCGGTCAGGCGACTGACATTATGACCCCCATTTCGATGTTGCGCGCGGAGGCCGCAGTCGGCATTGGCGGCAAGCTTTACGTTCCGCATTTGCTGAAAGAAATAAGAGCGGTGGGTAAATCGGGAACTCCTGATCACCGCCCGGCGAAGGTTTTTGCTCATCCCGAGCCGAAGATAATTCCAATCCCGGAAGATCAACACCGCCTTGTGGTCGATGGCATGTGGGATGTGGTTAACACTCCGGGCGGCACGGGTTACGGAATAAAAATGGCCGGGTTTGACATTGCGGGCAAGACGGGGACGGCACAGGTCGTCAGTCGCGGCAAGGAAGGCAAGAACAATAAAGATCACTCGTGGTTTGTCTCCTTCGCGCCTGCTTATAAACCAGAGGTGTCGATAATCTCGATTATCGAAAATGTTGGCTTTGGCGGAAGATTTTCTGGTCCGGCAGTGCGGGCCGTCTATGACGTTTACTATCGCAAGACGCGCGGCGAGGAACCACCCGGAGCGCTTGTTGCGCAGTTAAAAACGAAACCCGAAGATGGGCTAAGACTGGCGGCAGCGCAAGCAAAGCCGAATCCGGCTGAAGCAACCGCCGCGAAGATCGCGCGGGCAAACGGTGGGAAGCCTTCCGACACCACTCGGAAGCAGAATCCTCAGCAACAAGAGAGTAAACCCGGCGGCAACACCAGCCCTAAGAAACCAACTTGATCCGTTCTTGATCTAGAGCGTTCGACAATGTCTTCAATTATAGAGCAACGCCGTTTGCGAGACTTCGATTGGTTTCTGGCTGGACTTGCCGTTATCATCGCCCTCTTCGGCACGTGGCAAATCTTCCACGCGCAGCCGGAAGCGAACTACTGGCAAAAGCAGTTGGTCGGACTCGGCATCGCGCTCACGGCGATGTTGATCGTGGCGTTCACTGATTACCGCAGACTGGTTAACTTGGCTCCGTTCTTCTACGTGTTCGGGCTTGTTTTGCTTGTGCTCGTTCTGATCCCCGGCGTTGGCGTGCGCGTTAATGGACAGCAGGCGTGGATCGGTGTTCCGGGCGTCGGCAACTTCCAACCTTCCGAGTTTGCCAAAATCCCAACCGTACTGATGCTCGCGCACTACTTCGGTAAGCGGCATCAGGGGTCGCTCGCTTGGAAAGAGATGCTTGTTGGCGGCGGGATTCTCGCGATCCCCATCGGATTGATTCTGCTTGAGCCAGACCCTGGATCGGCGTTGACTTACTTCCCACTGCTGGCGGTGGTGCTGTTTCTTTCGTCAATACGGATATGGATTGTCATGGCGGCGCTCGCGTTGAGCCTTGTCGGGGTGCCCGTGGCTTATTCTCTCGGGGTCAAAGCCGGGGTAATCAAAAATTACCAGCAGGAGCGCATCAAAGTTATTCTCGACCCGGAGCACGCCAACCGGCGTGGCTTCGGTTATCACACCTGGCAGTCAATACTAACGGTTGGTAAAGGCGGATTAGTCGGATCCAGATCATCGTCTGAGTTTTCGCAAAGCCGCCTGAAGTTTCTTCCTGAACCGCACACAGACTTTATCTTTGCCGTCACGGCAGAAACCACCGGCTTTGTCGGCTCGATCTTGCTGCTGGCAGCTTACGCCGTATTGCTCTCGCGATTGATCACCAGTGCGCGACGCGCGGCTGATCGCGCCGGCATGCTCGTTATTATGGCGATTGTCGGCGGCTTTGCTTTCCAGATTTTTATCAACGTCGGGATGGCCGTCGGGTTGCTGCCGGTGATCGGCGTGCCGCTACCTTTAATGAGCGCAGGATTGTCTTCTGTGCTCGCTACATTTATCGCCATCGGTTTCGCCATCAGCGTTCGTATGCGACGCTTTGTTAATTGATTTCGAGCTTCTTTGAAAAGGGTGATGTGTGGCTTCGCATTTAGCGAACCTCTCAGTTATACTCGCTTCGGTTTGATATATTCATCTTAAGCGCAGCGCGGTCCACGCTCTCGCTGCAGCAAAAAGGTTTTCCACGTACCCCTCGCGAGCGTAGAATGGGACGCGAGACACTAAAAGTTATTTCAAACACTGACAAAATTCTCCGGCACTGAACCGCGCCGTCCGGCAATGATCAATCGATACATCTCTAAGGCTATCAAGGTATGCGCCTCGCTGAAGTCAACAAGCGCCAGGTCAGTAGACTAGCGATGAGCCTGCACGAGATGCTCGATACCTCTTGGGCGTTCTGCTCTTTGAAGCGACAAGAGGCATGGCCGAATTCAAATAGCCTTGGCAGAAGTTCTAATAAAGCAGTTTGAAGCGCTTCCCGGTAAACGGAGGGATGACTCCTTCGGCGAGCGACGCACCAAGATATGCGTTCAACCAAATCGGCTGCCCTGCGAGTAGTTGTCACAACACCTGCAGCGGTTTCCGCTTCTTAAGCTTCTTGCTTCAGCCAAAAGCATTGCCCGGATTCGCTCGCCATGTGCTGCTACGTTTGTCACACCAAACTTTCTACGTAACATTTGCCGCGTCACCAAGCTTATGGCGACGGACGCGGCCATCCCAGGAGATAGTTCTTTAGCAATGTCAAAAGAGTTGATCGTGAGCGTCAATGGACGCGAAAAAAAGATTGCCATCATCGATGATGGGCGCGTTACAGAGTTCTACATCGAACGCGGCGAAGGAAGCGAGGGTATCGTCGGGAATATCTACAAAGGACGCGTCATGCGCGTCCTCCCCGGCATGCAATCGGCTTTCGTTGATATCGGACTTGAACGCGACGCCTTTCTCTACGTCTCTGACTTCTTCGATGAGGAGGAAGAGTTTGAACGCATCGTCATAGACAAAGCAGCTGTCCCTACAGCGAGGGAAGACGCTGTTGTGCCCGAGCGTGCACGACCAGATGATCGCGGCAGGCGTGTCCCCTCAATAGACGTCGTGCAAGCGCTTGAAACGGAGTTTGAGGAACTGCCGGAAGAGTTTATTGAGCTGCCTTTCGCAACCAGTCAATCAAGCGAAGATATCGCCGACGATGATCTTTTCTCGGATTCATCTGAGATAGACACGAGTGCCAGCGCGGTGCAACCGCAAACCCGCGAAGCGGAACCACACGGACGGCGTAGTCGTCGGCGGGGACGCGGCGGCGCTACTTCGACGGAACAGATGCCGGGGAAAGTGGCTCAGTCGTCGGATGAATTGCGAACGACGGCTGGAATCAAGTTACCTGAAGTTGTCAAGCAGTTTGTGGAAGAAGAAATCAACACTCCGTTCGTCAGCGGAGCAACCTCCTTCGAGCGGGTTGTTGATACAGAAGCGAGTGCTGCCGAAGACGGCGAGATGCTGAAAGACGCGATGCGGCAGGAGCGCATCCTTGATGAAATCCACGCCGTTGAATTTGACATGCAAACGGCGACTCCTGCCGCCGTAGGCTCACTCCTTTCCACTGAAATCTTTTCTCCGTCCTCTTTTCAACGCGTTGACGACTCAGACGTGGTTTCCGAGGTTCCATCGAGGGCGCAAGAATTTAGGCAACAGCCGATCACCGCTGGGAGGGTCGCCGCCTTTATTGACGAACCAGTTGAAGAATCAACAGGCGACTCCGCGGCGAGCAGCGTGCGCTCCTTCGAGCGAGTCAGCGATGACGAAGCACAAGTGGTGGCAGGGGAGCCTTTAGAGAGTTCCGCTCCGGCAATGGAGTCACCAGCGGCCAGAGGCGGCCAGCGCGGGAGACGACCGAACGCGCGGCGCGGCGCAGAGGCGGAAGAAGCAGCCGCTATGCCTGCGGCGGCGGCCGGGCGCGCTCCTGAAACAGCGGCTGAGGTGGTGACAGAGCCAGCAGCAGAAGATGCTCCTAAGACACCTCGCACCAATCGTTCGCGCGCTGTCAGCACCGCGAAGCGAGCACCTGCGAGCAAGACGACAACCGCACGAAGCGGCTCGCGACGCGCACGCCGCACGGAATCGGATGAAGCAACAGGCACTGCCGCAACCGACGCGACAATCCACACGGCAGACGCCGTAGAAGATACTGCCGCTCAAACAGAGATTGAAGACCCCAGCACAGCGAACAAACAGGAAGCCGATCTCTTTGAAGATCGAGAGGCGCGTGTCACGGCTCCGCGCGGCCGTGGCGAATTTGCCCGTCGCGGGGGGCGGCGACGGCGGCGCGGCGGCAAAGCGTCGACCGAGCCTGGAAGCGAAGAAGATCATGTTAAAGGACCCGACAACACCGTTGCCGACGAGACACTCAAAGTTCAAGAAGCAGTCGGCAAGGCTGAGGATGAAGAGATCGTCGAGGGGGTTGAGGCAAAAAGCGCTGCCGCTACCCCGCGCGGCCAAAACGGGCGCGCTGCGGTTGCGGCACGAGCGCCACGCGAGTCAAGAGAACCCAGAGAACCCAGAGAATCCAAGGAACGCCGCGACCGGCAACCGCCAACCATCACAGATCTTTTGCGCGAAGGACAAGAGATTCTGGTCCAAATCGCGAAAGAGCCGATTGCGCAAAAGGGCGCACGCATCACTTCGCACATCGCTCTGCCAGGTCGTTTTCTCGTTTATATGCCGACCATCGAACACGTCGGCGTCTCGCGCAAGATCGAGTCAGACAGCGAGCGCGTGCGG
>JACCTF010000986.1 GCA_013812565.1 Pyrinomonadaceae bacterium
GCTATCGGCTCTTCGGTAGCCGACTCGCGCATCCAGCGTTGTATTTTCTCCATGTCTTTCGTCACCGTGCGCGTGGCGGCGAACAAGACCAAAGTTAATAGCACGCAGAGGGCGGGAATGATGTGCATCGCCGAGTGCAGACCTTCGGCGCGAAAAGGTTCAAGCGCCTGCTGCGTCATACTTGTCACCCCCGCCACGCTGGCCGCACGAGCGGTGAAGAAGTCGCTGGCGAGACCCGTCCCGTAAGGCCCGAGCGACGCGCCGAGCACATACATCGCGAAGAAATAGACAGCCATCGCCGTGCCGCGCAGTGACGGCTCGATCACGTCTTGGATCGTCGAATATACGGTCGAGTAGTAGCCGTACATCAGCGCGCAGCCCATTCCCATCAGAACCATGAATCCGATGGTGTCACCGCCCGCTCTCCTGAGAGCGAAAAAGAGGAATGGCACCGAACCGAGAATCGCCAGCGCGCCGACCAGCAAGCGACCGTTCGCACGCCGCTTCATGACGGCGTCGCCCACGATGCCGCCGAGGATCAGTCCAGGCGTGCCCGACAGCCCGTAGACGACCATCGAAACGAAATTGGCGGTGCGGATGTCCGCGCCGTGGTAGCGCATCAACAACGGGGTGAGAAAAAAGCCGATGGCATACATGTTGAAGTTATGCAGCGCACCCGAAATGATGAGCCATCGCATCGTCGGGGTAGAGAGCACTAAGAGATACGGCGAGCCTTCTCGTTTGCGCCCGCCGATCTTGTGCTCCTCAGTCGCGCCGCGCTGCGGCTCTCTGATGAAGAGGACGGCGAGGGCGCAGAGCAGTCCCGGAATGCCTGCCACGTAGAAGGCTGGTCGCCAGCCGTAGGAACGTGCAATCGTCCCGCTCACGGCGAAGCTCAAGGCGATGCCGATTGGCAGCCCCAGCATGAAAACGGAGAGGGCTTTGGCTCTTCGGTTCGCCGGGAAGAGATCGCCGATCAGAGACGTGGCGGCCGGGGCGCAGGACGCCTCGCCGACGCCCACACCCAGACGGAGAACAAAGAGTTGCCCGAAGTTTCTCGCGAAGCCGGAGGCGACCGTCATTAGGCTCCAAACGAACACCCCGGCGGAAAGAATCCACTTGCGCCCAGCTCTGTCCGACAGTCGTCCGAGGGGCACACCGACGATAGCGTAGAGTAGCGTGAAGGCTGTGCCGAGCGCGCCCATCGCCCCGTCGCTCATCCCCCACTCTCGACGCACCGCCTCGCCGACCGCGCCGAGTATCTGCCGGTCGAAGAAGTTCATCGTATTGATGGCGAATAAGATGAACAATGCGAACCAGACACTCGACCGCTCCTGCTTCATGGGAGATCCTTTAGCTGTAAGGTGTTCGTGTGGGTTACACGAACGGGCAAACTTAACGAGGACCGGAAGAGTGTGCCACTCAAAGTTTGGCAGAAGAATAGGATAACCTTCCGATAACGAGCCATAAACATCAGGAGGTTACCCTATGGAATCAAAGAGGTGTGCTGTGATTGTGCCGTTGACAGAAACGCTCATCAAGCAGCAAACAGTGATCAAAGAGCAACCGAACACAGAAGTTTGGATGTGTTCGCACTTCGCGGTAAGCACGATCCTCGCACCGTTTGCGATGATCTTGTTGGCGGGATTCATTCGCGTCTGGTACGAACGCTGTCAGGCAGCGCAATCGGTCGGCTGTCCCGTTTGCGCTGCGTCCCTGCCAATATTGTATTGCAAGCATCGGTGCTCCGGCTTGGTGAAAGATTGGTGAGCCCGACACCACAGTGCAGAGACTTAGCCGCCTGGCGGACTGTACCCCGTGTCTCCTGCTTTCCCCAGTGCCTCCATGCCTTCCTCCATGCTCATCAGCGGGGTCGTTTTATGCGCCTTGAACGCTCCGCCCGCAGCGACGGCAAAGGAGAAAGCCGCGGCGCTCACGTTGTCTGGCATTCGCAAGATCAACACCACGTCGTATTCACCGAAGGCAAAGTAGGTGCTTTCGATTTGGCCGCCCAGTCTCTCGACCGCCGGGCGGATGGCTTCAGTTCTGTTCACCGGATTATTGACCAAAGTCTTCCAGGCCTCAGCCGTGTAGGCCCCTTGCAATAAGAAATATGCCATCGCTGTACCTCCTTTATCTTTGTTTTGTGAAATTAAGGTTTGCGGGCTGCAATCAGCCCGTAGTCCATGAGGGTGGCGATATCAGTCACCGTTGATTTTAGTCCTGCTTGAGATAGCCATTCGCGATACTCATGCCGACTGTAGGCACGCCCTTTTGT
>JACCTF010001075.1 GCA_013812565.1 Pyrinomonadaceae bacterium
TAAACAAAAGACTGATTATAGAATCAAATTATGCGGACAGTGTTTTGCACAAGTCACGCTGAAAAATCAAGCTCGCGTCAAGAAGACTGCGACAATAATCAAACAACAACCCTCTGCGGGCCACAACCGCCCAGCGCCATGTACTGACTGCACGCGGACAGTGTAGCGCTACGGTGTATATAAGATAAAATGAAAAATATTGCTCCATCTGTTTAGTAAAGCTTATATTTAACTTGATGCAAATCGAAAGCCTCAAAATTCTATGTGATCTAGCCGAAACGCAAAGCTTTTCACAGGCTGCGGAGCGCAACTTTGTGACGCAGTCAGCGGTCAGCCAGCAGGTGCGCAGTCTCGAAGAACGATTCAAGCATCGCCTGCTAGATCGTGTGCGGGGCCGCCGCGAAGTGCGCTTAACCGAAGCGGGCAAAGCTTTCTACGAAGAGAGTCGCAACGTGTTGGCTGCTTACGCGCAGTTGGAAGACCGTCTACATGGGATCACCGGCACGGTCAGCGGCACGGTGCGTGTCGCGACCGTCTACAGCGTCGGCCTGTATGAACTCCCGCCGCTGGTGCGTCGCTTTATGGCGCTCTACCCGAAGGCAAAGGTCGATCTTGAGTACAGCCGCACGACCCGGATTGTGCGCGAGGTGATGAGCGGCCAGGTGGAACTAGGCGTGGTCGCTTATCCGGAACAACGCCGCGGCCTTGATGTCGTGCCGATGCTGAGTGATCGGTTGGTGCTGATCTGCCCGCCACAGCACCCGCTCGCGAAGCGCAGAAAAGTTCGTGCGAGCGAACTTCACAACCAAGATTTCGTGCTGTTCGAGCGCGACATCCCAACCCGGCGCGCGACCGATCGGATATTGCGGTCTCATGGGGTTTCGGTTCACCGCGTCGCCGAATTTGATAATATCGAAACGATCAAGCGTGCCGTCGAAGTCGGCTTTGGAGTGGCGATTGTTCCACGACCAAGCGTCTTGGACGAGCAGCGTAGCGGACAACTCGCCGTTGTGGCGCTGGCTGAACCCGAGTGGACGCGTTCTGTGGGTATCATCTACCGCAGCGACGTGGTCCTCGGGGCGGCCGCCAAAAAGTTTATTGAATTACTTGCGCAATCAGACGACCAAGCAGGTGAAGGTGCAAAGTAGATCTCTGCGTTCGCCGCGCTTTCGCCTTCAGGCGATGATCCGTTATAGTTTATCAAAGAGTTTGTCACTGATGATTTGGACGCGCGGCTCTTCACCTTTCTAGTTTACGGAGGCACACATGGAATTCTTAATCTTCTTTCTTTTCATCTCCGTCGCTTTACTGGTCATAGCGGCGAAGACGATCAAGATCGTGCCGCAATCAACTGTCATGCTGATCGAGCGGCTGGGGCGTTTCAGTCGTCTGGCCGAAAGCGGTCTCAACATCATCATTCCATTTCTCGATAAGCCGCGCGCATTCCACTGGACCAACTCGCGCCCCGGAATAACTTCGATCGATCTACGCGAACAGTACATCGACCTTCCGCCGCAACCTGTCATTACGCGCGATAACGTCACGATCCACGTCGACTCGGTGGTTTATTGGCAGGTGACGGACCCGACTAAAGCCGTTTATGAGATCAACGACTTAGTCGGCGGCCTTGTGCAACTAACGATTACGGGGATGCGCGCCGTGATGGGCGAAATGGATTTGGATCACACACTTTCATCGCGCGATCAGATTAATACCAAGCTGCGCATTATTCTCGACGAAGCGACGGATAAATGGGGTGTCAAAGTAACGCGCGTTGACGTGAAGAACATTACTCCGCCGGAGGATGTACGCTTGACGATGGAGAAGCAGATGACGGCGGAGCGCAATCGACGCGCGCTCGTGCTGCAAGCGGAAGGCGACAAGCAGGCAGCGATCACGCGCGCCGAAGGCGAGAAGCAAGCGGCAATCACCCGTGCCCAGGGCGAGAAAGAGTCGGCTATTCTGCAAGCCGAAGGCGCGGCGCAAGCTCGTCTTCAATCCGCGGCGGCGGAAGCCGAGGCGATTGCTCGTATCTCCCAGTCAATGCCCGGCAGCAGCGCCAACCCGGCGCAGTATCTAATCACCGCCCGCTACATCGAAAGCCTTAAAGAGATGACGCGCGGCAACAATTCAAAAGTGATCTTCATGCCTGTCGAAACATCCAGTATGCTCGCGAGCATCGGCGCTATAAAAGAACTGTTCGTTGAGGCGGGCGAAAAGCGTTCATCACAAGACGACGGTACATCCGCTCCACGCCCGCGTCAGTTGCCCACGTAAACTCGTAGTGAATGATAAATGAGCGGTGACAAGCGGTTGTTCCGACTGTCACCGCTCATTGCTTGATCAACTCTTAAGAGAATAAACAGGAAAACAGCAAGGTCTGTGTGATCGCAGCAACCACAGACCGCTGGGTCTCGTGCTACGACGCTGCCGCGTGGGCCAGTGTTAGATACCTACCCCACCTTGACGACAGATTTCAAAGTGCATACTATGAGTAGCATCTTGAACATCAGATCATTTAC
>JACCTF010001101.1 GCA_013812565.1 Pyrinomonadaceae bacterium
CTCCTCAAGCATCTATGTTATTGAATCCGGCAATAACGGAGACACGGCCCGCTTGCGCGTCGTGCAACGCGGCGGCGAAGAAGACGACCGTGTACGCATCATCTCCGGTCTCAACGGCGGCGAGACAATCGCAACAAGCAACCTCGATCAACTTTACGACGGAGCCAAAGTGGTAAGGAGGTAGATGTCAGATGCTGGATATTAGTAAGAACAGGTCTTCGCTCTTTAGCTAACGTCCGACATCTAACATCTGATTTTCATGCAAAAGTTAGCTGAGATATGTATTAGACGACCGGTGTTTGCGACGATGCTCATTTTGTCGCTGACGGTCGTGGGTATTTTCTCGTTCTTCGCGCTGGGCGTTGACCGCTTTCCGAAGGTGGACTTTCCGACCGTGACGGTTACCACGGTCAACCTCGGCTCGTCGCCGACTGAGATCGAGACGGAGATCACTGATCGAATTGAATCTTCAGTCAACACGATCAGCGGCATTGATGAACTGCGCTCCACATCGGTCGAAGGCGTGAGCCAGGTCTTCGTGACTTTTTTGCTGGACAAAGACCCGGATGTAGCAGCGCAGGAGGTGCGTGACAAAGTCGATCTTGTCGTGCCTGATCTTCCTGAAACCGCCGAAGCGCCGGTTGTGCAAAAACTGGACACAGACGCTGCGCCCGTACTGCGCGTCGTGGTCTCAGCGCCACGGAGTTTACGCGATGTTACAGAGATCGCCGACAAACAGATTATGGAACGCATCGAGAGTCTCAACGGCGTGGGCCAGGTGCGAATCGTCGGCGGCAGCGAACGCGAGATACAGATCAGAATCGATCCTGACAAGATGCGCGCCTATGGCGTTACGGCTTCTGATGTAACGAAGGCCGTTCGAGAGCAGAACTTGGAACTGCCCGGCGGACGCGTCGATCAAGGCACACGCGAACTGACTGTGCGGACGATGGGTCGCATCATTGATCCACAAAATTTCAACAACCTGGCGATTCTGACGCGCGGCACTTATGTCGTGAAACTCTCCGACATCGGTTATGCGGAAGATGCCGCGGAGGAGCAACGCACTTCGGCGCAGTTGAACGGTCAGCCCGCCGTGACGCTTATCGTCTCGAAGCAGTCAGGGCAAAACACGGTCGCCGTCGCTGATGCAATTAAGGAACGACTGGCGGAGATTAAGCCAACGTTGCCGCGTGATGTGCGCACGGAAGTCATCGGCGATCAATCGATCTTTATCCAAGCGGCGCTTGATTCAATCGAGACGCACCTTGTCGAAGGCAGCATCTTCGCTTGTATCGTCGTCTTCATCTTTCTGTGGAACTTCCGTTCAACCCTGATTGCAGCGATTGCCATTCCGACATCGATCATCTCGACCTTCGCCTTGATGGCCGCAATGGGCTACACCCTGAACGGCATCACGATGCTCGCCTTAACACTGATGGTCGGCATCGTTATCGACGATGCAATTGTGGTGCTTGAGAATATCTACCGCTTCATCGATGAGAAAGGCATGGAGCCGTTTCAAGCGGCGATTGAAGGCACACGTGAAATCGGTCTGGCCGTTTTGGCAACAACGCTCAGCCTGCTCGCAGTGTTCGTGCCCGTCGGCTTCATGGGCGGCATCGTCGGCCGCTTCATGTCATCCTTCGGCTTAACCGCATCGTTTGCCGTCGCCATCAGCCTGCTCGTTTCATTCACTCTCACGCCGATGCTCGCGGCGCGTTTAATCAAGCGCCCTAAAACGGCACACGGAGAAACGCCTGATCTCATTTCATCAACAGAGACAAGCGGCGAGGCTGGTGCATTTAACTCTTCACGTCGAGAGGCGAGTGGAGCGGTAAATGAACCGTATGAAGCATCAACCGTCGCTTCGCCTTCACAGGTGGCACAGGCGAGCGGCGCTAAGGGGTCGCGCTTCTACCGTCCCATTGATCGCAGTTACACGCGAATGCTCACATGGTCGATGGCCCACCGCTGGGTAATCGTCGGTTTATCTGTGCTCGTTATCGTCAGCACTGTGCCGCTGTTTTCGCTCGTCGGCAAAAACTTTCTGCCGCAGGATGATGAATCACAATTCGAAGTGGCAGTTCGTACGCCCGAAGGCACAACCCTTGCCGCCACCTCGACGATCATTGAACGCATCGCCCGCGACATCAAGCGCGAGTTGCCGGGCGTAATCGACACGCTGACAACCATCGGCGGCGATCAGCAGGAGATTGTCAACAATGCGAGCATTTATGTTCGGCTGACTCCGATTACCGACCGCGAGCAGTCACAATATGAACTGATGTCACAAGCACGCGGGATTCTGAAACGGTATCCGCAGGAACTCCGCACCAGCGTACAGCAGGTGGCGGCCATATCCGGCGGCGGCCAGCGCAACGCCGACGTTCAGTACACCATCGGCGGCCCCGACTTAGAGAAGCTTACCGTCTATTCGCAAGAGTTGTTGAAACGCATGAAGACGATTCCTGATGTGGTCGATGCGGATTCATCGCTTGTGGTC
>JACCTF010001103.1 GCA_013812565.1 Pyrinomonadaceae bacterium
GATATGATTCGAGAAACGACACGCGAGATCATCGAGATGAGCGGCTACAAGGTGCTCGAAGCGCGTCATGGCGGGGAGGCGCTCTCCATCTGTGAGCGCTACGAAGACCCGATCGACCTGGTAATTACGGATGTGGTGATGCCGCAGATGAGTGGCCCGGAGTTAGCCGAGCGTCTTGTGGGGCTGCGCCCGGAGACGCGCGTGATTTACATGTCCGGCTATACGGAAAACGCGATTGTGCATCATAACGGGTTGAACAGGAAGGTGTCTTTCCTTCAGAAACCGTTTACCCAAGATGCTCTTGCGCACATGATACGTAAGGTGTTGGACACGCCGCGAAGAAGGTCGGCGCAGGCATCCTAGATTAGATTACGGATTGCGGAGTTCGGAATGCGGATTAGAAAACTAAGTCATGCTTCTTTGCTTGTTTCTTCAATCCGCATTCCGCAATCCAAGTCTACAATCGAAGGGTGCCCGTTCATGGCCCAAGTAGCTCGGTGAGTTGCCGTAGTTCTTCATCTTTAGTGTCATTCGGAACCGAACAGCCCGGTGCCAGGATAAACCGTTTGCCAGCTTGCTGCTCGGCCTGTCGCCACTGCTGCTTCAACTGGGCCGCACCGAGCTTACGGTAGTCGCGCTCGTCTAATCCGCCCATCAACACGCCCGCGTACTTCGCGCGAGCCTGTTTGAGATCGACGCCCGTGCCATGCATCGAGTAGTTGATTGCGGCGGCGGGCCATCCCTTGTAGAAGCGGTCGAGATAGACCTTGTCACCGTGCAGATGCAGAATGTTCAGCGGGCTGGTGCGCACCGCCTCAAGCACCATCCGGTCGAAAGGCTCGCTGAACTTGGCATACTCGGCTTGCGACAAAACGCCGTCTTGCGCGTTGGCGATGGCGAGGAAAATACCTGAAGCTCCGGCGGCAATCGCGCGCCTGGCGTGGTTGGCTTCCGATTTGGCGATCACCTCAAGAGCATCGAGCAAGACTTGCGGCTTCTCTGTTTGCAGCCTCCGTACTTCTTCTTTAGAAGCGAGCTTCTCGGCAACATTCCACGGATTGAAGATTGTTTCGACAAAGTAGGCTTCATCGTTCAAACCAGTGCGGATCAGTTCAAGCGCGCGAAGCTGCTCGGGAAAAGGATTCTGATTTTCACGCAACTCGTACCAGTTGCCGTTCGGCTTCGGGTATGGGTAGTCGCTCATCACTTTCACTACGTCTGGTTTGAACTTGCGGTAAAAGTCGAGCGTCGCTTGCGCATGGCGCTCGCCCGGCAGCTTCTCGAGGCCGAAGTGATACCAGAAAGTGTACGGCGGCCGGTCTGTGCTGGCCCCCCGCAGGGCGCGCTTCACTCGTTCTTTTGATGACAGCGACTTAACAGCACCAGCAGGCCACGTCGCTCCGATGGCGGCAGCAGCGGCGCCGGTCGCCGCGGTAGTAATAAATCTTCTTCTGGATAACATCTTTATCTCCTTCATCTCTCTCCGAAAATATGCTCGTGCATCAAGCACCGAAGTGCGTTCTCTTCAGTTGAAAACGAGATCATAGGTGCGCCCGGCTAATGCGTCAACAACCACCAAAAAAGTCCGAGGTGCGAAGTCTGAAGTCCGAAGTCTGAACCAGGTCAGTACCGCCTGCGGTACTGACATCCACATCTTCGTACTCAGAACTCTCTCCGAGGTGCTCCGCTCCGGAGGGGTTTCTAAACTACAATAGCCGCTGCGACGAAGAAGCTTCGTAAACATGCACGAGAAAAGAAACAATCTGTCCTGCCACCTCGAACTTAATCGAGACATGCAACATCGGCACACTTGCTCAGCCCCGCAAGCGGCGGAAGTATGATGGAAGACACGCCACAATATACTGAACCCACGGGCGGATCACAGACTGGCTTCGAGGCGGTCAAGCGGCCGGGTCAGCAAGGCGGTCAACAAGTTGCTTCAACAGTAGATCAACATAACATTCAGCCGTTTCAGCTTGCCCCTGCCCAGACAGAATTCCGGTCGCTTGATCCGCGCGTAATCAAACTTTGGCGGGTGACTAATCTGATCGGCTGGGGTGTAATACTGATCGTGTCGTTGGCAAGTGCGACAATCTTTGCTTTGAGAAGTCCTGAGG
>JACCTF010000014.1 GCA_013812565.1 Pyrinomonadaceae bacterium
CCTCACCCAACTCAATCATTTCAATGATGCCAGCCTCAATCTGCTGCGCTGAAGTTTCGTTTGAAGTGGTCGATGAGTTCTGTCCCCCAGCAAACCCCCGTGCCCCGTCACGATCCTGCGACACGGAACGCAGACGAAGCCCGGCATATTGATCTCCACCGTGGTAATTACCGATGACTTGAATAATGTCGGCGAGCGGCACAGGACTAGCCCGCACAGGTACAATCGTTATTAACATGATGCTGAGCGTTACAGCGACAAAGCGAATTGCCTGATGTCTCATGGTGAGGTGGTACTCCTTTTTATTCTTTGCACAACACCCAAAGCGGGCACGCCTTGTTTGCTGTACTTCCTATGATATGTAGGGTGTTTATTGGGAAAAGCGTTAGTGACAAGCAACTACCAAGTTTTTCGAAGTCTAAGAAGACCGCCTCTTCGGTGAAGCACTAAGAGTTAAATCGCAGTCTTTAACTTTACTTGTGTGACTCTTGGAACTTCTTACTTACATCTAAACTGTCGCTAACGATTCAATTTTGGGAAAGGTAGCGTCGCATGGTTAGGCGACTTATCTAAATGAAACATTGAAAGCGGAAAGATTTCCACTTTGCGGAGTGATTAAACAGTTAAAACACAGGTATGTCAAGTTAAACATAGACGACAAAAGGAGTTGCCTCGCTCGGTAGACAACTCCTTAATTAACGCCTAGTCGGCGACTGTGAGATTAATCGTGGTCGTTTTGGCCGTTAGTTTCAGCCTTTTGGCCTTCATCACGGAGCACGGCTTTGCGGGAAAGTTTGACTTTATTGCCTTCTTTGCCGATGCATTTCACCATGATCTGTTGACCTTCCTTTAATTCGTCGCGCACATCACGAACTCTGTGGTTCGCAATCTCAGAAATGTGCAACAAACCATCCATTCCTGGAAAAATCTCGACGAACGCGCCAAAATCCACGATCCGTGAAACCGTGCCTAGATAAGTTTGGTTAACTTCAGCTTCCGCCGTTATACCGCGTATTCGATCAACTGCTGCCTGCGCGGCTTCGCTGTTTGATGTCGCGATTGACACAGTGCCATCATCCTCGACATCAATCTTGGCTCCGGTTTCCTCAACCAGGGCGCGGATGACTTTGCCGCCGGGTCCAATAACATCGCGAATCTTGTCAGGGTTGATCTTGATCTGAATAATTCGCGGGGCGTGGGCAGAGATGCTTTCGCGCGCTTCGCCAATCGTCTTCTCCATAGCGGAGAGAATGTGCAGGCGGCCACGTTTCGCCTGCTCCAAAGCTTCAGCCATGATCTGGGCATTGATGCCGGTGATCTTAATATCCATCTGTAACGCCGTGATGCCTTTGGCGGTTCCAGCGACCTTAAAGTCCATATCGCCGTAGTGATCTTCGGCGCCTGCGATGTCCGAGAGAATCGCGTACTTGTTGCCCTCCATTACCAGACCCATCGCCACACCGGCGACTGCGCCGCTGATCGGCACTCCGGCGTCCATCAGCGCGAGGCTTCCGCCACACACCGACGCCATCGACGAAGACCCGTTCGATTCTGTGATGTCCGAGACAACGCGGACCGTGTAGGGAAACTGCGCGGCCTCGGGCATAACGGATTCGAGCGCGCGGCGAGCGAGAGCGCCATGCCCGATCTCACGTCGACCGGGGCTGCCGAACCTTCCGACTTCGCCAACCGAGTACGACGGAAAGTTGTATGCAAGAAGGAACCGGCGCGTCACTTCGCCTTTCTCAAGATCATCCATGAACTGCTCATCATCTTTGGTGCCGAGCGTGGCGGTAACAATCGCCTGGGTTTCGCCGCGTGTGAAGAGCGCTGAACCGTGGGCGCGCGGCAGCAACCCGACTTCGCACGAGATTGGCCGAATCTCTGAGAAACGCCGTTCGTCTGGGCGGCGGCGGTTGTTCAGAATGTCATCGCGAAAGATTTTCTCTTTCAAATGATCGAAGATGCGCTTTGCCATCTGGCGTTGCCCGGGCTGATCCTCCGGGTATGACTCAGCGACTTCCTTCTTCAAAGCGTCGACGGCCGCGTAGCTCGCTTGTTTACCTTGCTGCGAAGTATCTAGTGACACCCGTAGATGTCCGCTGTAACGCTCTTCGATTTCGCGCAACATCGTTTCATCGAGCACAGGAGGTTCAACCGGACGCTTCTGAATGTCCAAAGCACGGTAAAGCTCCTTTTGCCACCTGCACATCCGATTAATCTCTTTATGCGCGAGCATCAGGGCTTCGACCATAATCTCTTCTGAGACTTCTTTCGCGCCCGCCTCGACCATCACAATCGCTTCCTCTGTTCCGCCCACGATGAGATTCAAACGCGACTCGCGAATTTCATCGTAGGTCGGGTTGATGACGTAGCGACCATCAAGCAATCCGACGCGAACCGCCGCGATGGGAGTTGAAAATGGAATATCAGACAAGTAGAGCGCGCACGATGCCCCGGTAATCGCGATTACGTCAGGCTCGTTGTCGGGATCTGCGGAGATCACGCTTGCGACCACTTGCGTTTCGTTGCGAAAGCCTTCGGTGAACAGCGGTCGGCACGGACGGTCAATCAAGCGACTTGTCAAAACCTCTTTCTCATTGGGGCGACCTTCGCGCCGAAAATAATTGCCGGGGATGCGACCGGCGGCGTAGTTTTGCTCGCGATACTCGACCGTGAGCGGAAAGAAGTCAATGCCTTCACGCGGTGTGTTGGCGCTAACGGCAGCGACCAATAGCATTGTGTCGCCGTAGCCGATGACGACCGCGCCATCGGCTTGTCGAGCAATCCGACCCATCTCAAGGGTTAGTTCTCTATCACCTACTTTGATTGATTCTTTAAGGTATTTTCTGACTGACATGTGTAATGTCTCCTTCGGAGCACAACTGGCACGCTGTCTATTCTCGTGTGCGCGCGCTGCTGGCAGTAATTTCGAGGGTTGGTACGAGTTTTCCGGAGAGTGCGCGAACGTCCGTGAACGCAGTCTCCCAGTAAACTCTCTTATAAATGCAAGAAAGCGGCGCGGGGCTTCTTTGTGTCGTGAAGCTTCCAGCGCCGCCTTATGCGTTTGTCGTGTGCGACAACTATTCTACGTCTGCTCGCGGCAGTTATCACCGTCACGTTCGGCACTGTTACAAGCTTTCGGATCGACGTAGGCGTGTGTGAGAATGCAAAAACTTTAATGTTCTTTCGCTCGGAGCGGATACTCTGAGGTATAGCCACCGCCCCTCACCGACGTAGGCCTAAACGGCTGATCAATTCATGGTACTTTTCGATGTCACGACGACGAAGGTAATCCAACAAACTCCGGCGCTGCGAAACCATCTTCAGCAGCCCGCGTCGTGAATGGTTGTCTTTCTTGTGTGTCTTGAAGTGATCTGTCAGCTCATTGATGCGCTGTGTGAGCAACGCAACCTGAACCTGTGGCGAGCCTGTGTCATTGTCATGTGTGCGGAAATCGTTAACAACTCTCTCTTTGGTTTCTTTCGCTAAAGCCACTACGCTTATCTCTATCCTCTCAGTCCGCAGTTTGCATACTTTCTGCAACCGCTAAGTTTAAAAATCGCCGTAATTTAGCATGCGGTTCAAGGCACTGTCCAGCGGCAACAAAAAACTAGGCAGCGGACTTCTTCCACTCGAAGATAGTGCGCAAGATGCGGCTTCTCTGTTACCATCCCCGCGCACAACAACAATAATTCCGGGGGAAGCATGCAGCAAGGACAACCACGTATAGTCATAATTGGAGGCGGATTCGGCGGCCTCTTCACGGCGCTCGAACTGACAAATGCCGGTGAGGTCACGCTGATTAGCCGCGAGGACCATTTTCTATTTACGCCGATGCTCTACGAGTATGTGAGCGGCGAGGTTGAAGCGTGGCACATCGCTCCCCGTTACAAGGAGCTGATCGATGATCAGGTGCGCTTTGTTCAAGGCGCTGTCACGGAAGTGGATCTCGCGCAGCGCGAGGTAGCCATTGAAGGGCGCGTGCGGCGCATCGCTTACGACGTGCT
The DNA here is from genome assembly GCA_013812565.1 of Pyrinomonadaceae bacterium. Lineage (GTDB taxonomy): Bacteria > Acidobacteriota > Blastocatellia > Pyrinomonadales > Pyrinomonadaceae > JACCTF01. The sequence goes on from JACCTF010000014.1 coordinate 4,011, forward strand.
TGTACTTGCCGTTGGTGGTGTGTCGAACTATGCCGGCGTTGAAGGAGCCGAAGATCACGCGATTCCCTTTCGCAAGATCGCGCATGCCGACCAGTTGCGGCAGCGCATGATCGAGACGCTTGACGGTGTGCCGCCCGGCAGTGCGCCGCAAGACGCACGGCGAGCCGCAACATTTGCGGTGGTCGGCGCGGGCGCAAGCGGCGTCGAGCTTGCGACCAAGATGTCCGACTTGCTGCACGACGCTTTTCGACGACGCGGACTATCGGGCGACCCGCGCCTTTTGCTCATTGAAATGGGGGATCGTGTTGTGCCCGGAATGGGCGGCGAGATGCGCGAATTTGTCGAAGAAGCGCTGGAGAAAGCGCACATCGAAGTTCACACACACGCCCGCGTGCGGCGTATCACGCCTGACGGACTTGTCTTCGAGCACAACGGCGAGCAGACAGAACTTCAGGCAGCCGGTGTTGTGTGGACGGGCGGGGTGAGCGTCAACCCGCTTGTTGTGAATTTGAATGTTGAAAAAGATCAACGTGGTTTGATCATTGTCGAACCGACTCTTCAAGTGCGCGGTCATAGCGATGTTTTTGCGCTTGGCGACACTGCTTATTATCCAAACGTCAGCCCGAGCTTAGCAGGCACGGCGCAGCTTGCTTATCAACAATCCGGATTGGTTGCGCGTAATGTGCGAGCGCTGCTCAAGGGTGCGCCGCTTGACACCAAACGCTTCACCGAGCTTGGCGAAGCGCTTAGTCTCGGGACCGAAAACGGTGCGGTGCTTGCGGGGGGACGCGCCTTTGGCGGTCCACTGGCACGTCAGGCGCGCTTTGCTCTGTATACACAACGCCTTCCCACCTGGCATCATCGTTTGCGCGTCAGCTCAAGTTGGTTCTTCGAAGGCACTGCGCCGCTTCCCTTAGGACTTTGATCGGTTGGCAATCTTGCTTGAACAAACACTATGCCCCAGAGAGTCTCAAAGACTCTCTGGGGCATAGTGTTTTCCATCGCTTCGCAAACGGCGCAATGTAAGTTTTCACTGCACTCCCGTAATCTTCCTGTACGTTTATCTACACCTTCAGCGCTGATGCTGATGCAAAATTTCAACTACCACTAAGCTCCTCAGAGACATTTGAGGATGTTTGATTTGCTGCCTTAAACGTGTTCTCTGACGAACACGACACAACATGCAGAGGCTCATCGAGCACCCTCTGATAACTCTCTTGCCGGTTTCAAAATAACCTGGCACATTCCTTGCTCCCGGTTTCGCGGACACTCAAAGTTAACAACAGCGTGAAGTCTGAATGCGTGGCGTCTACCAGCCCATTCGACCCCAGTAATTAATCTCAGCACCTCAAGGCGAAGATTACACATGAGCCAGGCAGAACCTACACTTCAGGCGGAGCATCTCGTCGTAGTCGATAAAAACGGTGCCCGCGGCATCATCGATCCGGCCTCGCAGAATCCCGATCATAATGGTTCACAAATCACAGTAAGTTGGGGAGACAATCAGAGCGTGTTAGTGCCAACTAACCTGCTTGTCGAAAGAAGAGACGGCAGCTACTTTCTTCCGCTCAGTTTGGCTGAACTAGAGAGCCAACTTACTGCTCGGACACCGGAGGTGCCGCGCCAAAATAGCATTAACCACTTGCAAGGCAGCGAAGTCGTTGTTGTGCCGGTTATTGTTGAAGAAATCCAGATAGAGAAACGTAAGGTAGATACCGGAAGGGTACGCATTACGAAGCATGTTCGTGAGCGAGAGGAGGTGGTTGATGAACCTTTATTGCAAGAACAGGTTGACGTTCAGCATGTTGCAATTAACCGCCTCGTCGATGCTCCACCTCCCATTCGGTATGTGGGCGATGTGATGATCGTGCCACTTCTAGAAGAGGTCTTAGTTCTAGAAAAACGGTTGATGTTGAAGGAAGAATTACACATCAGCAGACGCCAGACAGAAGTACATAACCCACAGCGAGTCATTCTGCGCAGCGAAGAAGTTACGGTCGAGCGCATCGACGAAGCGGACCAACTCAAAAGCAACACCGATAATCTTGGCTAAACCGCTTACCAACACAGCCGCTTGGTGCAATGCGCCATTTGGGCTCTAACAATCGAGTGGATAAGAAGAGGTAGAATATTATGGCAAATACAATCGTTAGTTTGTTTGATAACAGCGCTAATTTACAGACCATTATTAGCGACTTAACGGCACTAGGTATCCGGCGCGACGACATCAATAGCATGGCAAGCGATTCGGGAAATGCCAGCAACCTGACTAGCACCCTAAGTGGTTACGGCGTACCCGCAAACGCAGCGAAGATTTATCAGGAGGGCGTACGGCGCGGCGGCACGTTGCTGACGGTCAGGGTAGCGGACAACATGGTCGATTCAGCGATGGATGTTATACACAAGTATGGTGCCGTCGACATCAACGAGCGCGCCACACAATATCAGGCCGGTAGCGGGAGCCAGGGTGAATATACGCTGCCAGTCATTGAAGAGGAACTGTCCGTCGGAAAGCGTACGGTTGAGCGCGGCGGCGTTCGCGTCTACAGTCGCGTTACCGAAACCCCTGTCGAGGAAACCGTTCAATTACGCGAAGAGCATGTCACGGT
>JACCTF010000045.1 GCA_013812565.1 Pyrinomonadaceae bacterium
GTTCAGTCTCAGTCGTCGGAACTTCCGAGACCTCCTGCTCGATTGGCGCGTCGGGAGTAAGAAGATTGATGTCTGCATCCGGCAGCCCTAGTCCGCGAAGATTTGTCATCGCACGCTCGGCATCGGCGCGTGATTGAAAAATTCCAGTAACGGTTCTCATCCGTAAAAAGATTTAAGCGGGCAACTGAGTTGCTTACGCTCGGGTCGCCTTTCCTCGACCGCTTTGTATTTTTTGGTAGAAGCCCAAAGGAAGAGCGTTTCTTCTGACGAAACTGTTACGCCCTCTCTTGGACGCTGGCTTCCGCCCTTACTCACGACAGAATTATTACATCATCAACCAAATTCTAACACGAAGCGATTTTGAGCCGGCGATTCATACTATGAAGTTCGTTAGAGCGATGCGCTCTCGCCGTCAGTTATCCCAATCCTATTCCGCAAATCGCACCTCGAACGATGCGGCTTCCGCCTCGACGAAGCGGATCAATTGTTCCCCTGAGTTCGTGTCAAATGTTGTGGAAAATAATTTAGCGTATCCTTGCCTTTGCTTCGTTTTACCTCACGCTGCCAGTACCGTTTGATTGCTCAAAGTGCTTGGCAAGGTGATGCATCTCAACTTCTCGGCATGACTCAAGCGCTGCAAACTCTTCTCCGCTCGCTTCACGATCTGAAAGATCAAATACACGGCACTGCGTGATGAGCGTAATCGCTTCATCGAGTTGGTTCGCAGTCTGACTGTCGCAAACACTGACTCTATCGCGTTCGTCGTGCGGATGTGCTTGTGATGCTCTGCCGGGAAATCAAAAAACGTCAGCATTCTGTCTAAATCATCCACTAGGCACTCCGCCGCTCGGTCGTACAATCCGCGCCAACTCTTGACCAATGCGATGACTTTTGACTTCGCTTCTTCTCGTGTCCTTGATAAGTAAATGGCGCGCAAACTCTGCGCCGCTTCCGCCCGCTCTTTGTGCGGCAGCTTATCTAAGATATTTCTCATCTTATGCACCCAGCAGCGTTGTTGTTTGGTCTGCCGCCACACTTCACCGGCTGCCGCCCAGAATCCTAACCCGCCGTCGCCAACCGCTAATGCCGGTTCGTTCATCCCTCTGGCTTTCAATCTGCGGAGCACTTCGAGCCAACTCTCTTTTGACTCTCGATAGCCCTCTTCCATCGCCAGCAAATGCTTTGTGCCTGAGACATCCGCTCCCATTACAACCAGTAAACACGCCCGCTCATCCCCTAACCCAGCTTTCATGTAGATGCCATCTACCCATACATACACTACCGGCAGACTTGCGAGGCTGCTTCGAGTCCAATCCTCATACTCTCGTTTGAATCCAGCAGTGAGGCGAGAAACCGTTGACGGCGACAGGGCGGCCTCCGCGCCCATCAAACAGCGCAGGGCAGGCTCGAAGTCTCTGGTCGCAAGACCTTCAATGAACAACTTCGGGAAGAGTTGCTGCAATGACAGCGAGCGCCGCTGATACGGCTTGACGAGGTGAGACTCAAACTGCTCTTGACCCTCCGGCACATCCGACACGCGCGGCGTCTTGATCTTGATCGTCCCGCTGCCAATGCTGATGTTGCGCTCCGGTGCGTGACCGTTGCGGTAGCCGCGAAACTCCGACTCATGCTCGCTTCGCTGATGACGAGCGCGCTCTAAATACTCACTCACCTCTTGCTCTAGCGCAGCTTGGAGCATCACTTTCGCCCCACGACGCACAAGGGCTTCGATGGGGTCATCTTCCGCCGACGGGATGGTAAACATCTTTCCGTTGTATGATGTGTTCATAGCGTATCCTTTTCTGTCAGCGATGGCTGACGGTTAATGTTGTTTAAGCATCAACAAGGATACGCTATCTCTATTTTTAGAGCCTCATCTTATTTCCCCAACTTTTGATACTAACTCATCAAAGAGCGCAAGCTCAGGACTTAACCACCGAGGAAAGGAGTACGAGTTAAGAGAGTTTTGTGTCCACAATCGTGTGACCACCTCATCTATGTACGTGCGCGAGAAAATAAAGCTAGACCGAGGGTTATGAAAATAAGTGGGGTGGCCCACGCAGCCAGAGCAGGTGGTAAGATACCGTAATTTCCTAGCTGTTGGAAGCCACTAGCACTAGCCCAGAGCAACAGTCCTATACTTATCGCCGCCCCTAAAGCCCAAAAGGCAGTGCGTCTCCCGAACAGCACGCCGAACGGGATACCAATTATTGATAGAATAATTGGCGTTGCAGCATCTGCGCTTCGGCGATAGAGAGCTACGTCTAATGGAGTAATCTCATTAGGCTTGATGTTTTTAAGGGTTTTTATGTATGCGCTTAAATCTCTGGAGCTTAGCTCCGAAGGTTTGTTAAACATGGGCTTAAATGACTCGGTTGATGCTCCCTCCACTAAATCTAATTGCTTGAAGCGAGAAATATCACCCGTTCCTGTGCGGCTAAGGTCAATAATTTCCGCTTTCGCCAATCCTATTTTTCTAAATCCGCTCCAATTCCCGCTCTCGCTCTTAATTAAGCGCTTTAAATGCACTCCCTCGGCATCAAATTCATAGATAATGGGATGAAGAAGCGCTTGTCGTCCTTCTTCAGCGAATTTATAAAAATAAAGCCGCTTTGTATCCGGAACAGACAGCCATTGAAATCCCGTCGACGTCATTGCACGATTAAG
>JACCTF010000104.1 GCA_013812565.1 Pyrinomonadaceae bacterium
ACTCGAACGAAACCGCCCACTTTATTTGTACTAACCTACCAATTGATTCAGAGCTAAGTTGTTTTAACGAGCAGTTACTTCCGAAAACGCGCCTCGATCATGCCGTCGCGCTTTGATCCGAAACGCACTGTAAGCTCGGGGTAGGTAGCCATCTCAACTTCCGCGGCCGACAGGTCAAGTAAACGTTCAACCTCTAGGATTTCGCTTTCCTCTCCTTCTATTTCAAGAAAAAGTCCGAACGGCAGTTCATCAACTACAACTTCTGCGTCTGCGACTTCCCATGTTGCGCGACGTTTTTCGTAAACAAGCGCTGGCGTAAATCCGAGCGCTTCAAGGATCGCAGCGAGAGCATCGGCGTCCTCGACACGCGTTTCATCTTCACGTCGGCGCTTGACGGTTGAAACAGATGAAGTGAGCGTAAGCACTTCCTTGTAAGTAAGAACGGCACCGTCCGCTACGCGGCGTAAACGCAAAACGCTGCTTTGTGGGTCGAGTGTGCCGCCTGCGTAAAGCGTATTCTCCTCAAAATCTTCCCCGCGCCTAACAGCGCCGATCTCAACCAAGCGCTCGTTCACACGTCGCACCTGCTCTGACGTTAGCCGAAGTTTTTTTTCAGTCTCAATTCCCATCTTCAATTAAGATGTCAGATGCCAGCAAAATCAGGTTCAAGGTTTAAGGTTCAAAGTTCAAGGTTTAAGGAAGGGGTGAATTAACGAAGATCAACCGTGAATATCAGTTTAAGGTTCAAAGTTTAAGGGCCTATTGAACCTTGAACCTGGAACATTGAACTCTTGGTAGCTGACATCCAGCATCTGACATCTACCTCTATGTTTGACGTATCCAACGCAGCACCTCGGGAATGGTGGCGCGCTTGCCATGCATCAGCATACCGACGCGATAGATGCGAGCGGCGAGCCACACCAGTATCACAACGGTCGCGAAGCCGATCAGCAGCGAAAGCGCGATCTGCCAGAAAGGTGGCGTCTCAGTGACGATGCGCACCAGCATTGTGATCGGTGAGAAGAACGGGAACATTGACACCCAAAAGGAGAAAGCAGAGTTTGGGCTGCGAATCACCGGAAAGGCAAGGTAGACGCTGATGATCAGCAGAAAGATTATAGGGAACGACACCTGCCCGCCTTCTTTCTCCGATGTCACCATTGCGCCGACAAGCGCGTAAATGGTCGTATAGATAAAGAAGCCGAGTAAAAAAAAGAGAAGCGCATAAACCACAAAGGAGGGAGCGATTGTTGGCAATCGAAGGTTCATGCCGCTCGCTGCAATCGCGCCCACTCCGTACAAAGCGAACAATCCGAAAGCAAATGCCCAAATGACATACTGCGTCAGCGCGAGCAGCGCCACGCCGATCAACTTACCGGCGATCAAGGGAAAAGCGCTTACCGAAGAGAAAAGTACCTCGGCGATTCGCGTCGTCTTATCTTCAACCACCGCGGAGAGGATCACCTGCCCGTACATCAATACTGCGACGTAAATAAAAAGAACAATGGCGAAGGCAAATCCGAAACTGCTGCCGGAGTCATTATCTTCACCCTGTTCGCTGACCTTGATGGTGTTCAACCGGACGCCTCTGGAAAGTTCGCGAACACGATCCCCATCAATGCCGGCGTCACGCATGCGCTCTTCGATAAGGGTTCGACTTAAACGATCTCTGATTTGTTCAATGGTTATCACGTCTCCAACATTACGCCCATAAAATTGCACTTGACCATCCGCCAGAACGTTCGGCGTCAGAACAATGTAAGCGTCCAATTGGTCTTTACGGATTTGTTCGTTCAACTCCGCCTTGATTTCTTCAGAGGACCGACCCTTGAGAGGGACTTGTTCAAGTTTGTAGCGCACGCTTACCGCGTCGCTATCTTCGCTCACCTCGCGCACCGCATCCGTTCCGCTTTCAAGCGCACTGTTGCTGCGCACTTCCTCGCGGCCTTCGCGTAGAAGTGCTTTTTGAACAGACTCGTACAAGCGATTGGTTTGATCAACCACGGCGAGGCGCGTTGCGTCGCCGGTTTTAACGCGGAAGAGCAATCCCGGCACCACTGCCCCACCAACAGCGAGCAACGGCCCAAGCACCGTTGAAATTATGAACACCTTGCTGCGTATGCCCTGCCAATACTCGCGTTTGATGATCGCCAGCAGTTTGCTCATACGGCCTCTCGTACCTTCGCGAGGAAGATTTCGTGGAGGCTTGGCTCAACCTGTTCAAACTTTGTTATGCGTGCGCCAAGCGCGACGAGTCTACGCAGAAGCTCTTGATCATCCGCCCCGGGCACCAGCAGCACTTCCGCATAGTCGCTATGATGTTTGACGCTCTCCACTAGCTCTGTGTCATCGAACGCTTCGCCTCCGCCTTCGGCGCGCACCGCCACCGCATTGCGCCCGAAGCTTCTTTTGACATCGCGCAGACTTCCTTCCAGCACTTTTCTTGAACGGTTAATCAAGCAAATATCGTCGCAAAGCTTTTCGGCTTGTTCCATCAGGTGCGTCGAGAAGATGATGGTTCGTCCGGCAGCTTTCAACTCCAAGACAATGTCTTTTAGAAGTTCGGCATTAACCGGATCGAGTCCTGAGAATGGTTCATCCAAAATAAGCAGGTCAGGATCGTGCATCACCGCAGCGATGAACTGGATCTTCTGCTGCATGCCTTTGGAAAGCTCATCGGTCTTATCGTTCTTCTTCTCTATAAGGTTCAGTTTAGCGAGCCAGTGCTCAGCGGCCTTGTCTGCTTGGCGTCCGCTCAGCCCTTTCAACTCGCCGAGGAAGCGGAGCTGCTCACCGACCTTCATCTTTTTATAAAGGCCACGTTCTTCCGGCAGGTACCCGATGCGGTTTCGCGATTCGTCATTCATCACATGACCGAATAGCTCAATGCGCCCCGCGTCCGGTGCAGTGATGTTGACGATCATGCGTATCGTCGTACTTTTGCCAGCACCGTTCGGGCCGATCAGCCCGAAGACTCTTCCGGCACGCACGGCGAGACTCAGTTCGCTGACGGCCGTGAACTCACCATAGCGTTTGGTGACGCGATCAAGCATCAGCGTAACGTGGTTGCCATTCACAATGAGGTCATCACTTTTGGCAGTCTCTTTCGAGCAGGCAGACGCGTGCTTGGTCGTACGCGCTCTGCCTGCATGATGGCAATCACCACGATCTAGCTCATTAAGCTTCGAGCTTGATCCTGTGTACGCTGAGAATCTGCTCGGACGAGCGAAGTTCATCGAGCGCCGCATCATCGAGCGCCGCGTCCGTCTCGATTACGGCCATCGCTTCCTCACCAGGCCCCCGACGGCCTAGTTGAAAGCGACTGATGTTGATGCCGCGTTTCCCCAAATTCGTTCCGATTTGTCCGATCACGCCGGGTACATCTCGATTGCGAACCACCAGCATATGACCTTGCGGAATCGCTTCGATGCGAAAGCCGTTGATCTCCGTAATGCGACCGTCGCTCTGTGAACCGAACAGCGCTCCCGCCACGCTCTGCTCGCCGTTTACGGTCAACACGCGTGTTTGCACATCCGGTGTTGCTTCACTCGCGAGGCTACGCTTGTGAAGCGTGGTCACGGCGATGCCGCGTTCTTCGGCTATCAGAGAAGCGTTGACAACATTGACGCGCGCGCTCACATCCCGTAGCAATCCCGCCAGAAAAGACCGGCTCACCGGCCCGACGTTCATCTCCGCCACATCGCCCGCGTACTCAATGTGCACTTCACGCACGGCTTCATCGACCAACTGCGCCTGGAATCTTCCCAGCCGCTCGGCAAGTGCGATGTAAGGTTCAAGCGCACTCAACTCCTGTGCGCTGAGCGACGGAACATTGACCGCACCACGCAGCGCGCCCGTCATGAAGTAGTCGCGCATCTGCTCGGCCACGGTTACGGCCACGTTCTCCTGCGCTTCTTTCGTCGAAGCGCCGAGGTGCGGCGTCACGATGACTTCCTCAAGCGCCAGCAGCGGATGATCCGCCGGAGGAGGCTCTTGTTCAAACACATCAAGCGCCGCCCCGGCAACCCGCCCCTCTTTGATCGCCGCGTATAACGCTTGCTCGTTGACAAGACCGCCCCGCGCACAGTTGATGATCCGCACGCCTTTTTTCATCCGCGCGAAGGCTTCCGGGCCAATGATGCCGCGCGTCTCGGGCGTGAGCGGCGTATGCACGGTAAGAAAATCTGCGCGTGACAAAACTTCTTCGAGAGAAGCCGTCTCCAATTCGAGGTCGCGCGCTTGTTCCGGTGAGATGAAAGGATCGTAGGCAAGGATCTTCATTTCAAACCCCTGCGCCCGACTCGCGACCACGCGCCCGATACGGCCCAGGCCCACGATGCCGAGC
>JACCTF010000996.1 GCA_013812565.1 Pyrinomonadaceae bacterium
ATGTTGGCGAGGCGTTGCCCGGTGAGCGCCGAAATCGTGACGACCGGTGCCCACTCAAGGAATTTCATTTTGAGTCGCAGGTTTCTTTCGAACTCGGAGACGGTTCCCGTTTCCTTATTCTCAAGGGCATCCCATTTATTAACGGCGACGATGATCGAGCATCCGGCGTCGAGCGCGTAGCCGGCGATGTTGGCGTCGAGCGCCGTGACGCCTTCGACGGCATCAACGATGACGACGGCCACGTCAGCGCGTTCGAGGCTGCGCCGCGCCATCACCACCGACATCTTCTCGGCCATCTCTGCGGTCTTACCCTTACGCCTGATCCCTGCCGTGTCAATCAGTCTGAACAGATGTCCGTCATGCTCCATCAGCGTATCAACGGCGTCGCGCGTCGTGCCGGCGACCGGCGACACGATGGCGCGCTCCTCGCCGAGTAACCGATTCAGCAGCGATGACTTTCCGACATTCGGGCGACCGACAATCGCCAGCCGCACCTCGCGCGACGCGGCGGTTTGCTCCTCTGCTCGTCAGTAGCCGCCCTATGTAGTGTGTCGTTGGCGTCGAAGCGCGCCACGAGCGCGTCAAGCAAGTCTGCGACGCCGTCGCCCTGTTCCGCCGACACGGGCACGACTTCCGCGAAGCCGAAGCGGTGAAATTCGCCGGCGTCGGCTTCGAGCCGCACGGCGTCCGCCTTATTGGCTGCAATCAGCACCGGCTTATCTGTCGTGCGCAGGAGCCGCGCCAACTCTTCGTCGAGCGGTGTCATCCCGGCGCGCACGTCCACGACCCACACGAGCGCCCACGCTTCCGTGATCGCGAACCCCGCTTGCTTGAGAATGTTTGCGGGAATCACGGCGTCGTCGTCGGGCACGATACCGCCGGTATCAACAACCGCGAAGCGGCGTCCCGCCCACTCCGTCTCGCCGTAGATGCGGTCGCGTGTGATGCCCGGCTCATCGCCGACAATGGCGCGCCGCTCACCCACTAAGCGGTTAAAGAGCGTTGATTTGCCGACGTTCGGGCGGCCAATAATAGCAACTACCGGCAGCGTCGCACTCGTCGCTACGCGATGCTCAGTCGTCTTCGTTTCGGCAGTACTCATTCTCGGCTGCAATGCGCTTCAAGCTGTTGAATAATGTCCTTAGCATGGTTAACACCTCACGAGCGATACCGCGATGTGAGGGGACGGGAAAGCAAAAATCACTAGCTATCGCAGAGTACATACAAATTGAGGTGTAACGCAAATGCTCGACAAGTAAGGGTGTGAGCAGCGAGCTTGCCGTGCCGCAGGCGCACCCGAAGCGAGTTATTACAGGATTCAATGCGCGGCGCTTGATTGCCGCTTAATACAAATTCGGGATAAGAACTGTGCAACAAAGCAAGAATGAATGTCGGGGCAACCCTTGTGGTTGCCCGCTAAGTTATGTTTGCCTCAACTTGGGCGGGCAGGGGCAAGCCCTGCCCCTACAATGAACTCGCACAGTATGTTTCTTGAATCTGCATTAAGATGACTGAAGTATTTTGAGCTACAGCATTGATGGGAAGAAGAGGCATGCCATGAAATGGCTTCAATTCACTTGGAGCAACTGGAAGAAAGCGCAGATGCAGGCGGAACCGAAGGATCAAAATCGATCATCCGCAAGAGGACTAGCCCCTCATCTCGCGCTGGGACAGCAAGGCGAACTGTTGGCGGCTGGGCACCTCGAACGAGTGGGCTATCGTCTTGTGGCTTCGAACTTTAAGCTGCCGATTGGCAGAAGCCGCCGTGGCGCGCTTGTTTCTGCCGAGATCGACATTATTGCTTACGACCAGAGAGTTCTCTGTTTTGTCGAGGTCAAGACACGCCGCTCCGATTGGTTCGCCGCGCCGGAAGCCAATGTTGATTTGCGTAAGCAGCGGCAGATCGCGCGGGCGGCACGTGTCTACCGCCGGATGTTCAACCTCGCGGGTGAGCCTTATCGCTATGATGTCGTCAGCGTTGTGCTTCCGGTCGCAGACGGAAACGACAAAATGCCCGTTCCCCACATCGAACTGCTGCGCAGCTTCTGGACTGACGAACAGTTTCGCAAACGTCGCTGGTTTGACGCCTCACATGATTGATGACGGATCGATCCCCAACACGTTGCTTGACAAGCGAGCTTGAATCAGTAAAATCTCCAATCTCGCGAGCGGGAGTAGCTCAGTGGTAGAGCATCGCCTTGCCAAGGCGAGGGTCGCGAGTTCAAATCTCGTCTCCCGCTCCACATGTTCAAGGATAAAGGCGGAAGGATGAAGTGAAGACAGAGAGTGTATTGTCTTATTCATCCTTTATCTTTTCTACTTCCTCCCTTTGTGAATCCTTCCGCCTTCCGTCTTCATCCCTACTTTAGGGCGGCGTAGCCAAGTGGTAAGGCAGAGGTCTGCAAAACCTTTATTCGTCAGTTCGATTCTGACCGCCGCCTCCATTATTTTCAACAATTTACGGGCAATTAGCAAAGCCTACTAAAACCCTATTGTAGTAGGAAATGTAGTAGGCTTTTGCACGCGCGGCTTGGTCTTCACCCGTTCACGGCGCGGTAGGCTTCTATCTTTCGCATCGCATTGAATTGGTGTTCTTCGCTAGGGTGCGCGTAGCGCATGACCATCTGGACGCGCGAGTGTCCAAGCATCGCCGCGAGCGTCACGAGGTCAACTCCGGCTTCCGAAGCGCGCGTGGCGAATGTATGGCGCAAGTCATAGAGCCGGAAAGCGCATACACCCGAACGCTTGACCGCGCCGTTGTG
>JACCTF010000122.1 GCA_013812565.1 Pyrinomonadaceae bacterium
TGAGCGAAGTAGACCAGGTGTTTGCCGGAGAAACACCTGGCTACGTCTACACGCGCTACGGCAATCCGACAATAGCGGCGCTTGAAGAAGCGATCAGGACGCTTGAGGCGGGAGCAGGCGCTTGCGCTTTCGCTTCGGGGATGGCCGCGCTGCATGCGGCGCTGTTCGCCTGCGATCTTGGATCTGGCTCCAAAGTTCTCGCTTCGCAGGACATTTACGGCGCAACCACAAATCTTCTCTACACTGTCTTCGGTTCATTCGGCATTCAAACCTTCACAGCAGATTTTTCCAACATTGAAGAATTAAGGCAGAAGGCGCGCGAGGTGCGACCGCGCGTGATGATCGCTGAGACGATCTCGAATCCGTTGCTGAAAGTTTGTGACATCGAGGCTTGTGCCGAAGTCGCGCGCACGGTTGAAGCCAAATTTATCATTGATAACACTTTCGCTTCACCTTACCTCTGCCGCCCTTTAACACACGGCGCCGACATTGTGGTTCATAGTGCGACAAAGTATCTCGGCGGACATGGAGATGCGATGGGCGGATTAGCCATCGTCCGCGACCAAGCGGATAAGGCGGCGCTCGTCAGCACGGTGAAATTGGTGGGCGGCGTGTTGAGCGTGTGGGAAGCGCACGAGATTATGCGCGGCTTAAAAACGCTCGGCCTGCGCATGGAGCGTCAGTGTTCAAACGCGCAACATCTGGCCGAACGATTAAGCAGGCATCCGCGCATCAGGCGCGTTTATCATCCGATGCTTGCAAGCTCTGCTGATACCCGCGGGCAACACACAAGCGAAGGCATGCCGTGTGCGCTTCAGGCATGCGGGCTCGTCTCGATTGAACTGGGCGAGAACACGCGTGAAGCTGTCTTTCGTTTTATGGATGCGCTGAGATTGTGTGTCCGTTCGACGAGTTTAGGCGATGTCTTCACCAGCGTGCTGCATCCGGCAACAAGCTCGCACCGCGACATCACTCCGAAGCGTCGTCATCAGTTAGGCATCGCGGACGGCCTTGTGCGAATCTCCGTCGGCATCGAAAGCATTACGGATATTATCGCGGACATTGAACAAGCGCTGGAAGTCAGCACTTGAGGAAGTCGCAGCGTCGGCAGAGGAGATTGATGTTCCTGTCGTTTGCAAATTATTGTCATGGCGCAAACATTATTAGAACAACCTGAGTACGTTATCGAGAGCGCCGACCTTGTATCTCGCATCGGTAAAACGCCGCTCTTGCGCTTGCGACGTATCGCGCCTGATTTGCCTGCGGGTGTAGAGGTCTATGCGAAAGCCGAGCATCTTAATCCGGGCGGCTCGGTGAAAGACCGCGCGGCGCTGGCAATGATCCTAGAAGGCGAGCGTGAAGGAAAGTTGACTCATGAGAAGATCATCCTTGATGCGACAAGCGGCAACACAGGAATCGCTTATGCGATGATCGGCGCGGCGCGCGGCTATCGCGTGACGCTCTGCTTGCCGGAAAACGCGAGCCGCGAACGTAAAAGTATTTTGCGCATCTACGGCGCGGAGCTGATCGAAACCGATCCGCTGCAGGCAACCGACGGCGCACAAATTCATGCACGCGAGTTGGCGGAGCGAGAACCACACAAGTATTTCTACCCGGATCAGTACAACAACGATGCCAACTGGCTGGCCCACTACAATGGAACCGGCCCAGAGATTTGGGAGCAGACGGAAGGGCGCATCACACACTTTCTTGCGGGACTCGGAACTTCGGGCACGTTTGTGGGCGTCGCGCGCTATTTAAGGAAGCGTGAACCCCGTGTTCGCGTCGTCTCGATGCAGCCCGACTCGCCGCTACACGGACTCGAAGGTATGAAACACATGCCGTCGGCGATTGTGCCGGGCATCTATGATCAAACGCTGGCCGATGAAAACGTTGACGTAGCAACGGAAGATGCGCAAGCTTTAGCGCGCCGCTTAGCGCGTGAAGAAGGATTGTTGGTCGGCGTCAGCGCGGGCGCTAATGTCTTCGCCGCGCTGCGTCTGGCGCGCACATTGCCGCGCGGTTCGGTTGTTGTAACGGTGCTGTGCGACGGTGGCGGAAGATATTTGAGCGAACGATTTTGGGATGATCACGCTCGGCCGTGAAGCAATAAACGTAAAGCACCATGATTGAACTGAGTCAACAGCAACTAAACGAAATTCGCCGGCACGGAGAGCAGGACTATCCGTACGAATGTTGCGGATTGCTTATCGGGCGCTTTGCCGAAGCGGGTCGTAAGGTTGTCACAGAGACGTACTCAATCTCTAATGCCCGCGAAGAAGCAGCAAAGCGCAATCGTTTCCTGATTCAGCCTGAGGAGTTGATGCGCGGCGAAAAATACGCGCGCGAGCGTCGGCTCGATGTCGTCGGCTTTTACCATTCGCACCCGGATCATCCGGCGGTGCCGTCGCAGTATGATCTTGAGCACGCCTGGCCGACCTACTCATACATCATCGTTTCAGTAAGGCAGGGAAGCGCGAGCGACCTTTTTTCTTGGGAACTGGAAGCGGATCGGTCTCGGTTTAATTCAGAGGAAATCTCAGAGGGAGATTAACAATGGCAGTGACGATTTTGATTCCGACTGCGCTGCGGCAGTACGCGGGTGGGCAAGCGGAGATGGAAGTTGAAGCGCAGACGGCGGGCGAGGCGCTTGATCGTTTGACAAGCGAGTATGCAGATTTGCGCAAGCATCTCTATGGCGACGGAAACAATCTGCGCAACTTTGTAAACGTCTATGTCAATGATGAGGACATACGCCACGCTCAGCGTTTGGAGACGCCGGTTAAAGCCGGCGACACATTAACGATTGTGCCTTCCATTGCGGGCGGAGCGATGATCGAAGAAGATGTCGCGACCTCCGCTCTCCAGCCCGCGCACTCGAACGAAGATTTATCCAACGAAGAGATCGCTCGGTACAGTCGCCATCTGATCATGCCGGAAGTCGGCATGCAGGGACAGCGGCGACTCAAAGCGGCGAGCGTGTTGATGATCGGCACCGGGGGCTTGGGCGCGCCGCTTGGCATGTATCTCGCGGCGGCTGGCGTCGGGCGTTTGGGCATCGTGGATTTCGATGTGGTTGACGCATCGAATCTGCAGCGGCAGATTGTGCATGGCACGCGCGATGTGGGACGGCCAAAGATCGAATCGGCGCGCGACCGCCTGAATGACATCAACCCGCTTATTAGGATTGAGACTTACGAGACGAGGTTGACGAGCGAGAACGCGCTTGAACTCTTTCGCGATTACGACATTATCGTTGACGGCACAGACAATTTTCCGACGCGCTATCTGGTCAACGACGCTTGCGTGTTGAGCGGCAAGCCGAATGTGTACGGTTCAATCTTTCGCTTTGAGGGACAGGCGAGCGTGTTCTGGGCGGAACGAGGAGCGTGCTATCGATGTTTGTACCCGGAACCGCCGCCGCCGGGCCTTGTGCCTTCGTGTGCGGAGGGAGGTGTGCTCGGCGTGCTGCCGGGCATCGTCGGCACGATTCAGGCCAATGAGACAATTAAACTGATTCTCGGCGCAGGCGAACCGCTGATCAATCGGTTGCTTTTGTTCGATGCGTTGAAAATGCGCTTCCGCGAATTGAAGTTGCGGAAAGATCCAGAGTGTCCGATTTGCGGCGAGAATCCGACGATCAAAGAGTTAATCGATTACGAGGAGTTCTGTGGCCTTCGCCCGCAACCAAATGCAGCAACTCAAAAGGAGGACAAGCTACAGATGCAGGAGATAACAGCGACGGAACTTAAAGAGCGTGTTGATCGAGGAGACGACATTCAAATTATCGACGTGCGCGAGCCGCATGAGTACGACATCGCACGCCTGCCCGGTACGAAGTTGATACCGCTGGCCCAGGTCGTAAATCGCATGAACGAGATTGACCCAAATCGCGAAACCGTGATGCACTGCAAGGGGGGCGGACGAAGCGCAAAGGCAATTGAGGCTTTGCAGAAAGCGGGCTTCGCAGGACAACTCGCAAACCTCAAAGGCGGCATTACGGCTTGGTCAAACGAGGTTGATCCGGGCGTCCCGAAATACTGAGGAGCATCGCTCAAGTATAGTTCAAGCTCCGAGGATAAAGTGAAACGCCTGCTACGATAATCAGCAGGCGTTTCTCGCGTCTTCACTTTGAAGAGTTGGTATAGATTGTTAATGGTTAACGTGATGCGCTTTGGCTCT
>JACCTF010000130.1 GCA_013812565.1 Pyrinomonadaceae bacterium
CACCAACACTGCAATCGACATGGATTCATTTGACGGGCGGCGCGCGTGTCGAAGTCGATGAAGCGACCGAGAAGGCCGACGGCGTGTGGTACCGGCGCGGCGCGTTGTCGATCTTTCTTGAGCGCGCGCGCGTCGAACGCATCGAGCGTGGTGGAGGAGCACCCACGGCGAGCGCGGCGACGATTTCCGCCGGGCGCGCATGGCACGAGCGCGGATGGTCAACCGGAAACAATCGCATCGACGATCTTATTCACAACAATGGCGCGCTCTACGGTGTTGATCCATTTTTGATCTTCTGTGTGATGGAGCAGGAGTCGCGTTTCCATCCCCGCGCAGTGAGTTCTAAGGGGGCGCGTGGGTTGATGCAGTTGATGCCGGGTACGGCAAGACGCTACGGCGTGCGGCGCGTTCATGATCCGGCAGAAAACATCAGGGGCGGCACGCGCTATCTCAAAGAGTTGCTCGGAACGTTTGGCGGGCGCGTTGATCTTGCGCTCGCCAGTTATAACGCTGGCGAGGGTGCAGTTGTACGGTATGGGCGCAAAGTTCCGCCCTACAGAGAGACGCGTTATTATGTTAAGCGCATCAGCGCCCGTTACGGACGAAGCAGAGGAACGGGGGCGGAAGCTGCCGGTAAAGTTGCTCCACCTCCACAACGGCCGCGCTAGACAGATCGCTTGGATTAGTTGAGACAGGTTGCTTCATGCAGTAAACGAGGGTGTGATACTGTTGGAACGCCTGTAGTAGAATTTTTTGAAAGGCGTACAGCGATGAAGATCAAGTTAATAAAGCGTATTAGTGTAATCTGTTTATGCGTACTAGCGAGCGTCACGCTCGTCCACACGCGTGCTCAGCAAACGGCTGGTCAGACGTTGACCAACGCCGAGGTGATCAAACTCGTGCGCGCTGGCTTTGGCGACAAAACGCTGATTGCCATCATCAATACGCGACGCGTGCGCTTCGATCTCGCGCCCGACCGTCTCATCGAACTGAAGCGAAGCAGTGTCAGCGAGAAGGTCATTCTGGCAATGCTGGCACGCGATGAGGGAACAAATTTGGCAAGCGACGACTGGAGTGTTGACAATCCCTTCTTTGATGAGGGTATTAGCACTCCACGCAAAAAGCCCGGTGAAGCATCCGGTTCCGACGAAATGAACATCTTCGGTTCAGGTAGCGGGAGCCGGGGGCGGACGCGCAGCCGCGTTGGCAGCGGCGTAAATACAGATGACACACAAACCGTGGGAAGCGCCACGGTGCGCATCTTACGCCCTCCGGCAGAGACAGCCGGAGTAACAACCGGTAAGCCGAAGCTTGCGCGCACACCAACGCTGACAAACCAATCGGTCATCGAATTAGTAGACGCAGGCTTTACCGAAGGCACGATCATCCGCCGTATCGAAGACTCGCCGGTTGGCTTCGACTTTACACCGGAGAAGTTAGCTGAACTGCGTCGCCGCCGCGTTAGTGAATCCGTTATCGCCGCAATGCGTGCTGCGATGAGTGATGACCAAACATCGCGCGCCACCTCTCCGGGCAGGACTAACGCTACGCCGGAGAAGTAGATGGATACGTAGATGAATACTCGGTCTCGCTCTGTTTTGCGACAAAGCATTATGCTGCAACAGTTGCTTCTTTCGCTGCCTCGAAATTATAACGGCTGATCCCGGATCTGCGGGCGATAGCACGCTGCGGGTATTCACACATCACGCCGGTAAACTCTCTTAAAGTGCATCTTCCACGAATGTCGCCGGTGAGTAGGGTGTGCGAAAAGAGTTTTGGTAGATTCATGCTGCACGCGCCCACTCGAACTTGACTTCTGGTCGCGGGCGCAACTCATCCAGCCGCTCATTCAAGACCCAACAGCGCAAGGCCAGAACCGCGTCCACTCCTTTTTCTGTCCACCTCATCCCCGCTTGTTTGCACCGCGCCGTGACCAGGTACTTACAACTGCCCTCAATCGCACCTGACCCGATCGGCAGCCCGGCCTCTTTATACTTGTCATACTGCATCCCTCCTTGATGCCCTTCTAAGTAGCTCACAGAAGCTTCGCGCACACCCTGCGCTTCAGCTTCCTGCAACTTCAGTCGCTTGAAAGCGCTAACCACCTCTCTCACTTCGCCAGCCTTCAGCGCGTGCAGTTTCTCAGCCGCCCACTTCTGTGCCGCGGCTGTCCCAGCACCGAAGCGCACCGCCGCCACCGCCCAGATGCGCTCTGCCGTATGATAGAAGTCCATGATCCGTGTCGCCCCCACAAATAGCTCTTCCACCGTGTTGTCGATCCATTCCGCACCGTCTGCGACCACCACGATAGAATCGCCGTCACACACCCCCACATGATGCAGCAGTGCCCATAAGCGCTGGCGAAACTCAGTTGCCGATTCACGCCCTACACAGCGGGCGCGCCGCAGCAACTCCCACCGCCCGGCGCTGATCTCAACCCGATCCGCCAATTGATAAATGATGCCGCACTTCACCTCTTGCCACGAGCCGTCCTGCAAACCGACTTGTACCCCATCCATTTCAACAATCCACGTCCGCGGCTTGGTCGGCTGTCGGCAAAGGACAGCCAGGGGAGCTAACTCAGCCTGCGCGACCGCCGCGATGTGCGCCGCTTCTGTGACGACGGCTTCCTCGCCGACCGCTTCGCTGATTGTCTCCACTTGCCGCCCGCTCACCGCGACGTGCCCAATCTCGCGCATCACATGCGCCGCAGTTGCAAACGACAGATGTGTGCTCAATAAAGAAAGCCCACGCTCGACGCCTGCGCTGACGTGGCGTGGGCTTTGCCCCAACTGCTCGTCTAACGGACACCGACTTGCTCGACACTTCAGGCAGTAGTAGCA
>JACCTF010000142.1 GCA_013812565.1 Pyrinomonadaceae bacterium
ACGGCGCTGATGGTGCCGACCGAGATTCTCGCCGAACAGCACGCGCGCAACATAAAGAGGCTGCTGGCTCAGACGCCTTACCGAGTCGAACTGCTGCGCGGCTCGCTGCGTGCCAGCGAGAAGCGACGGGTTCACCAAGCAATCGCCGCGGGCGAGGTTCATGCTGCGATTGGCACTCATGCGCTCATTCAAGAAGCGGTGCAATTTCAACGACTGGGTCTCGTCGTGATCGATGAGCAGCACCGTTTCGGCGTCTTGCAACGCGCTGCTTTGCGCGAACGCGGCTTTAATCCCGACGTGCTGGTGATGACGGCTACGCCCATTCCGCGTTCGCTCGCGATGACCGTCTATGGCGACCTGGATGTGGCAGTAATCGATGAACTTCCGCCGGGGCGCACGCCGATCAAAACGGTGGTGGTCGGCGAAGATCAGCGCACCGGCGTCTATCGCGGCGTCGAGCGCGAGGTACGAACGGGCCGCCAGGTCTATGTCGTCTATCCGTTGGTTGAGGAATCGGAGAAGTTGGATTTGAAGGATGCGACCAGGATGTACGAGCATTTGCGCGACCGCATCTTTCCACATTTCTCCGTTGGTCTGCTGCACGGCAAGATGAAGGCCCAGGAGAAAGAGGACGCGATGCGCCGCTTTGTCGAAGGCGAAATTCAAGTGCTGGTCGCAACCACGGTGGTTGAAGTCGGCGTTGACGTGCCGAACGCTTCGGTGATGATGATCGAGCACGCCGAACGCTTCGGCCTGTCGCAATTGCACCAACTGCGCGGGCGCGTCGGGCGCGGCGCAGAGAAGAGCGCCTGCGTGCTGCTCGCCTCCGACAAGCAAACGTCGGTTGCGCGCGAACGCCTCGGCATCATGGAAGAGACGACGGATGGCTTCCGCATCGCGGAGAAAGACTTGGAGATTCGCGGCCCCGGCGAAGTAATGGGCACGAGGCAATCGGGCGTCCCGACCTTTCGTATCGGCAATATCGTCCGCGACATACAACTTCTCGAAGAAGCGCGGCGCGAAGCCGACTATTACCTGGCGGCGCGTGCGCGGACACGTGAGACATCACAACTCATTGAGCGCATCCGCGCTGACGCCCGCTTCGGCCTGGCGGCGGTCGGTTAATTACCGGGGAGGTTTCGGCTCCTGCATGTGACGACCAAAAGATTAGTCGTCACGACGTACTACGATGGGTAGAAAACGATATGAAAGGATTGCTTATGAAAGAACTGCTGAAGTCGACGGCACGACGGGCGCTGCCGGTATCGACGCGCCGCTGGTTGAAGGCACGTCTGGATGGCGCTAATTACCATCCGCCGGTAGGTTCGGTGCAGTTCGGTAATTTACGTCGCGTGACGCCTATCAGTCGCGTCTTCGGCTACGATCGGGGATTGCCCGTTGATCGCTATTACATCGAAGGCTTTCTCGCTCGCAACCTGAGCGACGTTCGGGGACACGCCCTGGAGGTTGGTGATAACACCTACACACGCAGATTCGGCGGAGACCGGGTTACCCGGAGCGATGTGGTACACGTCACGGAGGGGAATCCGAATGCAACCATCGTCGCCGACATGAGCCGGGCCGACAATATTCGATCGAATACCTTCGACTGCATTATCTTTACGCAAACGCTTCATTTCATTTACGACGTGCGCGCCGCCGTTCAAACACTGAACCGCGTTCTTAAACCGGGTGGGGTTGCGCTCGTAACTTTCCCGGGCATCAGCCAGATCGATTACAATGAGTGGCGCGAGTATTGGTTGTGGAGTTTCACGGCGCTCTCGGCGCGGAAGTTATTCGCCGAAGCCTTCCCGGCGGCAAACGTGGGCATTGAGACTCACGGGAATGTGCTTGCGGCAACTGCTTTTCTGCAAGGGCTTGCGGCGGAGGAACTAACCCAAGAGGAACTTGATTACCGTGACCTTTCTTATCCCGTGATCATTACGGTCAGGGCGGTGAAATCAGGAGCGGCCTAATCAGAACGCATGTGATTGAAAGACTGCGGCGGGGTCCCCGGTGGCTTAGGAATAAGTTTGCGCCGGGAGGGGTGATCCTCTGCTACCACCGCGTCGCCGAAACCCCGTCGGATCCATTCGGGATGTACGTCACGCCGCGACACTTCACCGAACATCTTGAGGTAATACGCAAATACGGCCAGCCCACCCATTTGGCGGATTTAACCGAAGCGCTCTCGGGTGGGAAGCGTCCACACCGGATGGTAGTTGTCACGTTTGATGACGGCTACGCCGATAATCTTCTTGTCGCCAAACCGCTTCTTGAGCGCTACGACATTCCTGCTACCTTCTTTGTTATCAGCGGCGGTGCGAATCAGAAGCGCGAGTTTTGGTGGGACGAACTGGATAGATTGCTGCTGGAGCCGGGGATGTTACCAGGGACGCTTGATCTCAGCATCAACGGAAGCCGCTACCGGTGGGAGTTGAATGGGGCAACTTATTACGGCGACGATGAACGTCAACGCAACCGCCACTGGAAGATGTCTGATCCGGAAGCGGATGATCCCGGCCCGCGCCAGCGGCTCTTTCGCGCGCTTTACAAATTGCTTCTTCCTCTTTCCGAAGAAGAGCGTTGGAAGGTGTTGGATGAGTTGTCGGCGTGGGCCGACGCCGAACCGGTAATCCGTCCGACGCACCGCGCCCTTTCTGCTAACGAAGTGATTGACGTGGCCCGCGGAGGGCTGATCGAAGTAGGCGCGCACACGGTGACACATCCGATGCTTGCCGATCATTCGGCCGCAGTGCAGCACCGTGAGATACGGCAAAGCAAAAATGATCTCGAAGATATTTTAGGGCAACCGGTTAGCAGTTTTGCATACCCGCATGGCAGCCACACAACGGAGACCGCCGCGCTCGTCCGAGAAATAGGGTTCACAAGCGCCTGCTCGACGCGAGTCGGCGTCGTCTGGCGCGGCGCGGATCGCTTCTCGTTGCCCCGTATTTGGG
>JACCTF010000156.1 GCA_013812565.1 Pyrinomonadaceae bacterium
TCCCACAGCACGTCGATGTCGCTGGGCGTTTGTTTGCGGGTGACGAAGCTGCCGCCGAAGTAGATCGTTTGGCAACCTGCTTGCTGTAAAAACCAGATGGCTGCTCGTAGCCCACTGAGCAGATGCAGGCGCTTGGCGTTGTAGCCGAAATGAGCGATGAACTGCTCCCAGGTGACGGCGTGGATGCCCTTCGGCAGGTAACCCCGGCTGTTGAAAGCGGGCAGTGTGGCGAAGTAACGACCAAGCCGCGGCTGATCGCATAACGATAGAGGCCGTTCAATAGACCATACCTATCCTGCCAACTGCGGGTGACTGGGCCGGTTCCGGCGAGGAAGGCATTCACTCGCTCTGCTTGGACATCCGTCACGTTGATCTCTTCTCCCATGCACCGGCAAAAACTGTTCAATCGACCCTCGGCGTTTTCAAAGTGCGCCCCCAGAGACTTCCGGAAGGCCACGTATTGAGCGATCAATGCTTTCAGTTTCATAGCACCCCTCCTATCTCGAAGTCCGCCACCTGGCGCAAACCTCTCAGATCAACTTTGGCGTAAACGCGAGTGCTATCTGGCTTGCGATGTCCGAGATGGTCGCCAATCTCTTTCATCGACAAGCCCTCGGCGAGCAGGCGGGTAGCGCAAGCATGCCGAAGTGAGTGTGGGCCATAATGCTTCGAGGAAATATTCAACGCTCGAAAACGTTCAGCGACCGTGCAATAAAGCGAGTTACTACTGGAAGGTTGGACCGGTGCCAGCAAGGTAAGAAACACCTCGCGATAGTGAACGCGAGGCCGCACTTCTCTCAGGTATCGCAGTAGTGCCTCACCCACAGTGGGTGAGAGCGGGTAAGTTTGCCTGCGGCGCGGTTTGGGACGAGTGACGTAGAGCAACTCATTCTCCCATTCCAGGTCTTCCAGCCGGAGAGCGCGGGCTTCGCTGACCCGCAAACCGTAAACGGCGAACAACATTATGAGAGCGCGATCCCGGATGTCTGTTGGGTTATCGCCTTCGGTGCTCGCGAGCAGGCGCTGCACGTCTTCCCACGACGGGCCTTTTGGCAACTGTTCATCGGCGAAAAGGCACGGGGACATAATCGCCGCCGCCAGACCCGGAGCACACCAGTCACGTTGCTCGCTGTAGCGGAAGAAAGCTCGTAAAGCACCGGCATACGTTTTCATTGATGAGCGGCTGTAAGCATCCTGCTCGCCTTTGCGAGCGATGGCCGCGTCGATGTCAAGAATGGAGATCTCATTAAAGGAACGGTGCTGCTGATCAAAGCGACTCAGGAACTGCGTCACGTGCTGGCAGCGCTTGTGGACTGTCACCGGGGACAAACCTCTTTCATCCTTCATGTAGTCAGTAAACTCTTCGATCAGGTGTGCGAACGGTTGGCGAGGGACTTCAGGCTGGCGCAGCCTGCCCAGGAAGCGGAGCCACTGTTTTGCGTGCGAGATGAAGCGCATCTTCCCATAGCGGAAGTCAATCACCCTGGGAGGTTGGGGCTGACGACTGGCCCATCGATCGGCAGCCTTGTTGATCTGCTGCTCATCGATCTCACCCGCTGTTTCCAGTTGCAGATAGTCGATGAATGTCAGTAGATCCTGCGCTCTGACTCGAAGAGAACTCCTGATGCTTCCTTGCGCAGCCCAATGAGTGAGATAGCGAATGCGCTCATCCAGAAGCGGAGCGCTGAAATGTCGCTCACGGGCGCGCGGAGCTTTGTAAAGTTGATCAAACATAGTCGGACCTCCAGATGGAATCGAAGAACAATCCGACTATAGCGACGAAAACTTATGTGGCGTACAAGCTGAAGAAACCCAGTCTTTGCTTGCCAGCATCACTCTGCGCCACATAACTGACTTGGCCACATAAGCTTGCTTATGTTGTCGACCACATAAGCGTGCGTAGCCCTGACAGTTGCCGTCCGTGAGATCAAAGGGAATGCGCTCGATGTTCAAGGCTGCCAGCGCCCGCTCGGTGTTGTACTCGGGGATCGAGGTTGCGGGCATTTCCTCGCCTTCGGTCTGTGTGAGCACAAACCATCGCGGCTTATAGACGAATGCCGTATAGGTGGCGGCTTCGTCTTCGGCGTCGGCCTCTCTGCGCTTGCCGGTGATCGGCATACAGAGCAGGAGCGCGCGTTCGCCGCGTCGGACGTTGCGCCCCAGTGCTTGCCAACCGGGAAACGTCCTTATAGGTCCCGGCGTCAGTCCGCGGATGTGGCATTGCATTAAGGCGAGCAGTTGATTACCTATTGAGTAGTTGTGGAAAGCTGAGTAGGCTTCGAGCA
>JACCTF010000164.1 GCA_013812565.1 Pyrinomonadaceae bacterium
TGAGTCGAGCGTCTGGCATTAAGCATTTCCTGTACGGAAGCAGGCCTTGCGCGATGTGTGTTCGTACCTTTTCGTAACAAGTATTCTTGAAATTTTATCTTGATCTGGCGAGGGGCTTCGGCGATTCTTTTCTCTAACCTTATGATCAACAGGATTAACGAATAGGCACATTATTTGCTCGCGACGGGGGAAAGCAATGTTTCAAGGGAGCTTCTGCATGTTTTTATTTCACTCAAAAGAAAATATTTCGATAAAGGAGAATTGAAAATGTCACAAAACAGACCTACAAATGATCCGCAAAACAAACCAACACGTCCGACCGGCGGTGCATCAACGGGTGCGACAGACGCCGGAACCACTCGCGACACGACAACCACCAACGCCACCACTGCTGCTGCTCCAACGCGCCCCGGCGGCGCATCAACCAGCATGACTCCAAGCACCACCGGTACGGATAGCATTTCTTCAACCGCACAGGGGATTGCTTCACAAGCAAAAGATCAAGCTCAAGTCTACGGTCAGAAGATTTCTGACGCCGCGACGCAAGCTAAAGATTACGTATCTGACAAAGTCTCGGTAGTCGGCGATAAGATTAAAGATTTACAAAACAAAGACATCAACCAAGTTGCCGAAGAAGCTAAGGAGTATGCACGGCAGAAGCCGGGGCAAGCGCTTCTGATCTCAGCCGCTGCCGGTTTTCTGCTTGGTCTTGTTTTCCGTAGCAACCGGCGGTAATGCCGTAGTGATAATTACAAGCCATTCACATGTTGTACAAAGAACAAGGAGAGGAGGCATATGCGATGGCTGAGTTAGAAAGAAGCACGGCGGCAGCGCCTGCGGTGCACTCGCAAGCTGACATCGAAAGTCTGCCGGCGTTGGTAGGACGCTTGGGCGACAACATGATGGCGCTTCTGGATGCAAAGCTGAAGCTACTCAAAAAAGAAGTAACTGATGATGCAATGGCATATGTTCGTAGCGCTGCGATGATCGCCGTTGGCGGCGTCGTCGCCCTGGTTGGGCTTGCGTTGGTGAACGTAGCACTTGCATTGTTTGTCTCTAAATTATTTAGCTTTAGTCAGCCGGTGAATTATGCATTAGGGTTCCTAATCATGGGTGCGTTGTATCTAGCGATTGGTGGTGTTCTTGTTATAACAATGAAGAATCGCATGGCGGCGCGCAATCCTGTGCCGGAGAAAACAGTCGAAGAACTAAGAAAGGATCAACAATGGCTGAAGAACGAAATGTAGGACTAGCGCGCGCAACAGATACAACAAGCGACGAAGAACTCTCGAAAGAAGACCTTCAACGTCGCATGGAAGAAGCGCGCGAATCGCTTTCGCAAACCGTCAACGAAATTAAAGATACGGTGACGAATCAGTATCAAACGGTAAGGGAAAATATCAACGAAGCGCTCGACTGGCGCGAGCAAGTCAAGAGACGTCCAGCGGCTTTCAGTGCTGCAGCTTTAGTTGCTGGCTTCCTCGTCGGTTACGGAATTGGCGGCGGGTTTTCAGGGGATCGGTCAAGCCGCAGAAGCTATACATACGATTATGATGCGGATGATATGGATGATGACGACACTCCATCATCCCGCTTATACACCGCGCAGTCCGGTCTAGGTAGTACGCAAAGTTCTGGAATGTCTGGTTATGATCGAGGCACAGCGGGTTCGGCAACAGACTTTACCCCAGCATATGGTGGAAGCAATTACACGGATGCCGTAAGTGCGACTGAGCCGGAAAAACCCGGGTTGCTTGATCGCTTTAAAGAGACGCAAGCTTTTGATCGTCTGCAGTCTGAAGTGTCATCACTTGGTGATCGCTTCGTTGACGAGCTTTCCAACGTCGCGCGCTATCAGGTGCTGCCTGCCCTCCTCGGAAAAGTTAAGGAGATGTTCGGCATAGATCTATCCGGCGATCAGCAAAGCCGGCGCGGCGGCACCGCGGCTTCCAGCATGGGTTATTCCGGTTCTGCGGAGAGCATGCAAGGCACATATAGTCAAACCCCGCCGAGCAATTACGGGCAAGAGAGCGGGCGCGTTGATGATCAACGTAGCTCTGACCCTCATTCAACTTCAAGCACTACCGGAAGCACGAGCTTCGACACCCAACAGGGTGGCTCATACGGCACGAGCGTCAATAGAGACTACGGTCAATAGCAGTCGGAGCATACGTTATGCTCTCTACAACGGGGTGTTGTAAAGAGAGTTACCATCTAGGTACGAAAGTAAAAGGCAAGCTTCATATGAAGCTTGCCTTTTATGTTATGCTGGCAATTCTGCGAACAAGTAGTATTTGCGATTGTGCGGCTTTCACACTCCATTGATTCTTATGAACGAGGCGGTTACTAATGCGGACGCTTGTACACCTCTCTGACATACACTTTGGGCGTGTTGATTACGCCATCATCGAGCCCCTGATCACAAGTGTTCATGATGTGAAGCCTGATCTTGTAGCTATCTCAGGCGATCTCACGCAGCGCGCGCGCACACGCCAATTTCAAGAAGCGCGCGGCTTTCTAGACAGCCTTCCGCAACCTCAACTCGTCGTGCCCGGCAATCATGACGTGCCGCTCTACAACGTCTTCGATCGATTCTTCCAACCGCTTGATAGGTACCTGCGATACATCACAGATGACCTTGAACCTTTCTATGTAGACGAAGAGATAGCCGTCGTCGGTATCAACACTGCGCGTTCATTCACTAGAAAATACGGGCGTATTAATGAGCATCAGGTGGCACGTGTGCGCGAGCGGATGTGTTTACTCAAACCAGAGATGACCAAGATCATCGTGACGCACCATCCATTCGATCTACCCGAAGGGTTCAGCCAACGCGAAATAGTTGGTCGCGCGCGCATGGCGATGAGAACCTTTGCTGAGTGCGGCGCTGATCTGTTGTTGGCTGGTCATCTGCACGTCAGCCACACAGGGCATACCGCGACCCGCTACAAGATCAGCGGCCATTCTGCGCTGGTGGTTCAAGCCGGCACCGCGACATCAACACGCGGCAGAGGCGAAGCCAATTCCTTCAACGTTATCCGCATCGATCATCCGCACATCACCGTCGAGCGCTTCACGTGGCAGACTGACCGACGTGTCTTTACGCTCTTCTCAACTGAAAGCTTTCGTCACACGTCCGACGGA
>JACCTF010000168.1 GCA_013812565.1 Pyrinomonadaceae bacterium
GTGTGTGGTCAACGGCGAGCCGTCGCACGACCCGTGTGCTTCGACCGTCCAGAAGATTCTCACCTGTCGGCGCATACGCGCAGGTGTCTCGCCTCGGCAACCCGCTGGTTAACGAACTCGTCGTCCCGGTCGGACTCAAAGACACCTTTAACACTTTGACTCCGGCGAGCGATGCGGTCTTGGCCCCGGCGGTGCTCGATCCGGAACTCGCCAAATTGCTCAATGCAGTCTTTAAAATCGATGTTCCACCCGCACCGCGCAATGATCTGGTCGCGATCTTTGCGACCGGCATTCCCGCCGGTTTAATACCCGGGTTCACTAACTTCCTATCAGATGGAACGCCGCATGAGTACCAGCGGCTTAATGTCTTCATTCCGCCGTCGGCCAATCCGAATCGGTTGGGTCTGTTAGGCAATGACCCGGCAGGCTTCCCGAACGGTCGGCGCGTCGGAGATGACGTTGTTGACATCGAACTTCGGGCTGTGGCGGGCGGCACTCCGTTTACGCCTGCTTTCAATAAAGCGCCGAACAACGTGCTCGGCGATGGTGTGTCGATTAATGACGTGGAGTACCTCGACCGCTTCCCATACTTGGGAACGCCGCACTCCGGCAATGACCCGATGATGGGTAAGCCGCATGAGCACCACGTTCTTAGGTAAACCGACCTGAGTTAAACCGAGTGAAGAGTGTTCTCGGATGACCGGGACACTCTTCACTCATTCTCTTTATCAAACCTAATAATTTTATGAAAGCAATTAGAACAATCGTTTTCGCGGTGGTAACAATCGGCGTGCTCGCTGCCACCGTTGTCCTCGGCCTTCGCGCCGTGCGAAAGCGTACTTCTCAGCCGGAAGCGGCCGGCGCAGCAGATGTCGCACGCCGGACATCCACACAGGTTCTTTCTCGCCCGACGCCAGCCGACCGACGTATCCAGGCTGCCGAGCGAATGATTGAGCAAGCTGGAGCGAAGCCCGGTGGATACAATCTGCTCTGCGATGCCTTTACGCAGAAGGCACGCGAAACCGGAGACTTCAGCTTCAACACGAGAGCCGAGGCCGCGTTGAAACGTTCGTTTGAAATTGCCCCGAACAATTACGATGCGCTCAAGCTTCAAGCCAAGCTGCTGCTCACGTTTCATCATTTCAGTGAAGCCCTTGAGACGGCTCGTCGCGCGCAGAGCTTGCAGCCGCGTGACCATGACAACTACGGCGCGCTGACCGATGCGCTCGTCGAGCTTGGGCGTTATGAGGAGGCCGTCGAGACGGCGCAACAGAAGGTTGATCTGCGACCGGACACGGCAGCCTACGCCCGCGTCTCATACTTGCGTGCGCTGCATGGGGATACGGAAGGCGCGATTGAAGCGATGCAAGTGGCGGCCAAAGCTGCCAGCCCGCGCGACCCCGAAAGCGTCGCATGGTGCCGCGTTCAGCTCGGTGAAGAGTTGATGAACGCCGGTCGGGCAGCCGAAGCAGAACGCGAAATCGACAAAGCACTCATCGTCTTCCCCGACTATTATGCGGCGCTCGCTGCAAAGGCGCGCGCGCGTCTTACCGCAGGCGACACAGCTTCGGCCATCGAACTTTATAAACGCGCACAAGAGCGCGTTCCCTTACCGGAGACAGCGATTGCGCTCGGCGATCTTTACACCAAACTCGGTCAGGACAGTGAAGCCAAGCGCCAGTACGAGTTGGTGGAATTCATCGAGCGATCAGGCTCCGCCGGAAGCGGAACTTACTCACGCCAGATAGCCCATTTCTGGGCGGATCACGACATGAAACTTGATGACGCATTGAATATCGCCAGGCGTGAGCGAGCCATGCGCGCCGACATCTTCACATGCGATACGCTGGCATGGTCTCTTTTTAAGAAAGGTGAATTCGCAGAGGCGCGGAAGGCGATTGAAGAAGCGCTGCGACTCGGCACGCGCAATGCGCAAATTCATTACCACGCAGGCATGATCTATAACGCTCTCGGTGATCGCCGACAGGGCGCGAAGTATCTGAAGCTGGCGCTTGACATCAATCCTTCATTCGATGTTCTGCAGGCAGAGGTCGCGCGGCGAACGCTCGACAATATCAACGTCTGAAGTTAAGGTTGCAGCACGATTTCGATTGGCCGGACTCGGAGTCAGGCAGCCCCCGCTTAGATTTCTTTAAGGAGTTTTATGATCGTCACCCGCCCAGCTTCGAGGCATTTCCCGATGTCCTTCTCGGCTTGTTGCGCAGCCCGCCGGTACGCGGTCCTGCTTTTCATCCTTCTGTTTACGGCGCTTGCCGGTATCAGCAGTCGAGTATTAGCCCATCCGCTCGGCAACTTCACCATCAATCATTTCGCGCGTATCGAAGTCGGCTCGCCCCAAATCCGTGTTCGCTTTGTAGTTGATATGGCGGAGATCGCCGCTTTCCAAGAGTTGCAGAAAGTGGATGTGGGCGGCGACGGCGTGCCTTCGAACGAAGAACTGAATTCATACCTCGACCGCATTGCTCCGCAATATGCACACGGTTTGCTCCTCACGGTTGATGGCTCGCGCGTCCCGCTCGAAACAGTTACTAAAAAGATCAGCCTGCCACCGGGAGCAGGCGGGTTGCCGACCCTCAGAGTTGAATGCGAGTTTGCAGGCGCGCTGCCGTCCGCAGACAACTTGAATACAACGCGGCGTCTTCATTTTGAGAACACAAACCACCCTGAACGTCTCGGATGGCATGAGATTGTGGTTAATTCGACTTCCAGCGTTTCCGTCTTTGATAGTTCCGCGTTCGGCACTTCGGTGACTGATGAACTCAAAGCTTACCCTGAAGACATGCTTGCCGCGCCGCTCAATGAGCGCATGACTGAACTCTCTTTTACAAGCGGCACGGTTCCCGCCGGAGCTAAAAGACTTCTGGCTCGTGATGGTCAAACTGTAGCGCCTGCATCCCGCGACCGGCTTGCCGAACTGATCGCGGTGCCGGAGTTGACTCCTCGGTTAGCCCTCTTGGCGTTAGCGTTTGCAATGGTGTTCGGTGCGCTGCATGCATTTTCACCCGGTCATGGCAAAGCCGTGGTTGGCGCTTACCTGGTGGGATCGCGAGGAACGCCGCGCCATGCAGCATTCCTCGGTTTGACCGTGACGATTACGCATACGCTGGGGGTTTTTGCGCTTGGGCTTGTGACATTGTTTGCATCGCAATATGTGCTGCCGGAACGCCTCTTTCCAATTCTCAGTTTGATCTCCGGGGCGCTCGTGATGTCAATCGGCTTGAGCCTCTTTGTTCGCCGCCTGCGCGCACAGTTAGGAGGCGCAACGCATGAGCATCACCACCATCACGGTCACGAGCATCCACCTCACGCGACTGCTGCACCACACCAACACTCCCATGATGAGCACTCCCATGAAGAGCACTCACACGGGGAGCACTCGCACGGTGGACGTTCCCACTCACACCTGCCGCCGGGAACTGACGGATCTCCGGTTACGTGGCGGAGTCTGCTCGCGCTTGGCATCTCCGGCGGATTGCTTCCGTGCCCGTCCGCGCTCGTTGTTCTTCTTTCAGCAATCTCACTGCACCGCACGGGCTTTGGTCTGCTGATGGTGCTCGCCTTCAGCGTCGGACTCGCCGGCACGTTGACCGGCGTCGGTCTTCTGTTTCTCTACGCCGGACGAATGATGAATCTCTCGACTGGTTCCAGTCGATTAACGCGCGTGCTGCCGGTGATAAGCGCGTTTGTGGTCGCATGTCTTGGCGCAGCGATCTGTTATGAGGCGCTGGGCCAGGTGTGGGC
>JACCTF010000222.1 GCA_013812565.1 Pyrinomonadaceae bacterium
TCGATCTACCAGATGTCGCGCGAGCACACAAAGCTTTCGATGATGGCAACCACTATCGTCGCGCTTCACCTCGACGGCCACCGGGCGACAATTGGCCACGTGGGAGATTCACGGCTCTATCGTTTAACGCCGCAGGGCCGGTTGCTACGTGAAACCGATGACCACTCGGTGGTTGAGGAGGAGGTGAGGGCCGGTCGTCTGACCGCAGAGCAAGCCGTGCATCACCCGAATCGCAACTTAATCAGCCGCGCTCTAGGTTCTGAACCCGCAGTTGAAGTTGACATGAAGCTTTTGGAAGTCGAAGACGGCACGACTTTCCTTCTCTGCTCTGATGGCATCACCGGCCACATTCCCGATGATGAGATACAAGCGCTGCTCACAAGCGAGGTTAATCTCGATCAAGTGTGCGCGGAGATGAAGCGCCGTTGCTACGAGCGCGGCGCTCAAGATAATTTGACTGCCGTCTTGGTACGCATCGGCGAGAGCCTTCACCAAGCGAGAGTTGTTCAGCCCGCCGACGATGCCGAACGCACGGTTACCACGGCACGCCCCGCGGCAGATGGTACAGCCGCCTCTATGGCTGGCGTGGCAAATCTCGCGTCGCAACCCTCCGCCCCCGCATACATAAACATACCGATTAAAGATCGTTCCTCTGTTGCGGAATTTCCTGCTGATTCGCCAACCACTGTTTCCGATGGAAAACGCGTTGAGGTTGTCGCCACAACGCGGCGGCGGCGCAGAACTTTTGCGGGACTCGGAGCGGCAACGCTGCTGCTCCTTATCGGCGGAGCATCGGCGCTGGCCTTCTGGGGCGGCATGCGTTACGGCCAACGAGAAGCATCTCAAGTCGCAGCAACTAACACGGCTCCCACTTTTTCAGCCTCGCTGCCGACACCCACGCCAACAGAAAATCAGCATGATCTTAAACTGCGTGAAGTGGATCGCGCACCAGCTCTATCGGCAACTCAAATGGCAGCCTCGATGGACAATCAACCGCTTACATCTTCCGATCCGGAGTTTCTTTATTTATACGGTCGCGCGAGCATGCTTTCAGGCAAACACTCGGAAGCAACCGAAGCGTTCAAGCGCGCGGCAGATCTTTTGAAAGATCAAAATATGGCGGGAAACGATTCTCCGCTCGGTTCGCTCGGAATAGAAGCGCGCGTTTGGGAAGCGGCAGCGGCACTGAAATCTAATAATCGACCAGCCGTGATCGGTGCGTTGAAAGAACTTGATGATGTTATCAAACCGGCAACCGCTCCTGAGGCGGCCAACGAATCTACAACGCCGCCATCGCGGTAACCGCACACTAAGCTTTGCAGCCGCTTTGTGGAAAACCTCGATCTAATGAGTGAACTCAAGCTCCAGCAATGCAGACTTGATGGCCGCTACGACATTCTTGAGTGTTTAGGTCGTGGCAGTTATTCGGAGGTCTACATCGCGCGCGATACGGCGGCGGCTGGGAGCGCGCCGGAGACGGTCGTGATCAAAGCGCTTAATGCTTTTTTGCAAGGTGCGCCGGACACCGAGCTTGAACGCACTTTGGTCGAGAACTTCCGCAACGAAGCCGTGGCGCTTGACCGCGCACGCCACCCAAACATCATCAACCGCCTCGGTCACGGCACCGCCCTTGATCTGGCAGGCACAGTCTTTCACTATCTGGTGCTGGAGTATCTACCGGGAGGCGATATGGCGTCGCTATGTCGCCGTCAACCGCTGCCGCTTGACCGCGCGATCTTCTACCTGGAACAGGTTTGCGCCGGGCTTACGCACGCACACTCCCGTGGAGTGATTCACCGCGATGTCAAACCGCAGAACCTTCTGCTGACCGCCGACCGCCGCATCGTCAAAATCGCTGACTTCGGGGTGGCGAAGATAGAACCTACCGAAGGAGGCATGACGCGCGTCGGCACCGAAGTGTACGCTGCCCCGGAGCATAACCCGCTTGCTCAGACGGGTGCGCTTGACATCCAAGCGCTACGCGTTGCACCGTCCCTCTCACCCGCCGCCGATGTCTACTCGCTGGCTAAAACCACTTACATGCTGCTCACCGGCGAAGCCCCCCGCCAGTTCTCGCATCATTCGATCAAGGATTTGCCGCCACTCATCAGCCATGAGCCGTGGTCGCCGTTTGTGCTTCGCGTTCTGAATCGCGCAACACAGACCGACGCAGCCAAGCGCTATCAAACCGTGAGGGAGTTTTGGGATGAACTGCACGATGCGGTAATGCCCGCGACGCAACTGCTCAAACCGCGCAGCGGCGACCAGCCGCCGCATCCGCTTCCGGGTAAGAGCAACGGAACGGAGCAAGCCGCGCCACTGCCGGCAACTCGGCCCGCTCCGTTCGAGCCTCCGTCGCGTTTGGCTGCTTCAACAACCGCGCAACGCGTCGGGGAGCGTCCGCGCATCGTGGTTCATGTAGGCAATCCTTCACCCGCGATGCAGCACACGGCACGCAACTCTAAGCAACCACCAACACAGGCACAAACAGAGATTGCGACATACGGTACTGCGCCCGAGACACCTTCGTCGCGTTTCTCGTCCACGCATCGAGTGCGCCGCTGGTTTATCACAGGACTCATCGCAGTGCTCGTACTGAGCACGTTTGCGATGGTGCTCCTCAGATGGCATAACTATGTGCGGGGACTTCGGCGCGGCGGAGCAACGGCAACAACGTCCGTGGCGTCGCCCGTTGGACGCACTTATCTAACGACGACCGATGTGAAGTTACGCAACGGCCCGGCGGCGAGCACTGCTGAGATCGGACGTGCCGAAGTCGGATCGCAGGTGCGTGTGATTGCCACCAAGAACGCGTGGTGGGAAGTTAAAGTTTTGAAGCACGGACGTGCGAAGGAAAATCCAACCTCTGCCGATCAAGGTTGGTTGAACAGCACTTTCTTAAAGCCTGAGTAATTCAGCGAACAACAAAGGGACTACACATTGGGACTACTTGAATCCATTCGTCGCTGGATCGACGGGGAGATGGCAGATGATCCACTCGCAAAGGTGGATGGTGAAGCGCAGCCGCGCCGTATTTGGGAGGAGTTTTTAGTTAAGATAGCCCGCGAGGTCGAGACCGTCATGCGACGTGAAATGTTTACGCCGCCCGGTGGGCCGACTTATATTCCGCGCGAGTATATCGTCTACCTAAGCAATGAGGACGATAAAGAATGGCGCGGCGATAAGCGGCGCGGCCTCGAACAAGGGTTGTACCATGTGCTCTCGGAGCGTGCTCGTGAACTGAGCGGCGCGACGCAACTAGCAACCAAATCTTTCACCGTGGAGCTACGCGTTGATGGCACGCTTAACAAAGGCGAGTTTCGCGTGCAGCCTGTTTGGGACGCCTCAGAGAGCAATCAGACTATCGTCACGCCGCGCCTGACTGAAGTTCCCGTCCCCGCGTCCGACAACTCCACCGCCGACATTGAATCACCCGATACTGAGATGACAAGGGTTCGCGCGCGCCCTGCCCCCCTCTACGCCGTTGAGATTTGGAAGGACGGTGTACGCCAAACTGTTGTTCCTGTCACCAAGCCGGAGATTACTAT
>JACCTF010000229.1 GCA_013812565.1 Pyrinomonadaceae bacterium
GCCCAATATGTACTCTACCTACATAAAAACAAGCGAGGTGGAAAAAAGTTACGGAGAACTGACCGCCTCATTCATAAAACGTCTGCGTCTCTCAAATATAAACACCATGAGGTCCAGATTTGTGGCAAAAACTTTAGCTTCAGAGCATCACCAGTTTAATGAGACTCAGGATGCACGCCACTCGATTCGTCGTCTGTCCTGAGTAGGTGATATGAATCGGCCAAAGGTTTCATGAAGACACATAGAAGGTTGAAGGTCGAGGGACGGGGCTGAAGATAGACGCACCCTGGGTATTGTCTATTTGGCGATACCGTGATCTCGCAACTCGATCATCTTTTCAATCGACAAATCCGTGAAACCGCGCTCCTTCAACCGCTGGATGAAATCTGAAGTGACGCCGTGATCGCGCATCTTGATGAGTTGCTCGATTGGCAGACGCTCAATGCCATGTCCTTTAAGTTCTGAGATGAAGTTGGAGCTGACGCCATGATCCCGCATCCTGATTAACTCATCGAGCGGGATGCGCTCATAGCCGAGCGCTTGCAGTTCTTGAATGTACTTGGTGCTGACGCCGTGATCCCGCGTCCTGATCAATTGTTCGACAGGAAGGTTTTTGTAACCCGCAGCATCAAACTCTCTGATGAAGTTGGTGCTAACGCCGTGATCGCGCATGCGTGTCAGCAGATCAACGGATTGAACCTTGTAACCGAGAGCTTTCAACTCCCTCACATACTCAAGGCGGACGCCGTGCTTGCCCATCCGAACGAGTTGCGCGAGCGATGGTCGCTCATAGCCCTGCGCCCGCAACTCTTCGACGAAATCATGGCTGACGTCGTGCATCGCCATCGAAAACTGTTGCTCAAATGTCGGAGCTTCATAACCCCGTTTTCTTAATTCACCGACAAAGTCTTCGTTGGCAGAGAACGTCCAGTGTCCCGCGCCTTTGCCATCTTTGAACCATCCTTCACAGAGGAACGTGCCCGCATCGCGCCGCAGTTGAAACTGAACCGGAGCACCGTTCGACTTCGTTTGCGCTTCGCTCAGTCCGATTAGTTGATCCCATGTGACGGAGCCTCCTCGCTGACTAATGCTATGACCATTGCTCCCTGTTTTTTCATAGCGCATAGTCAGATGGATGGCCTTTGGGTCCGGTGTGTGCTCGATTAACCATTGCCCCGTGAACGAGTCTTGTGCGCTCGTCGATGACGAAAGCAGGTAACAGAGCAGCAATGCGAGTGTGCCGAAGACGGTTAACTTTTTCATTGGGCGAATCTCCTCCTGCTCTTTGTCAAGAGCTTTACATGCGGCTTACTTTGCGATGTTGTGAATGCGCAGGCTGATGAGTTGATCAATCGTTAAATCCTTCATTCCACGATCTTTCATCCGCTGGATAAAATCTGGTGTGACTTTGAAGATGCGCATCGCAATCAACTTATCAATCGGTTGTTGACCAAGCTCTGAGGCTTGCACGCTCTTGATAAACGCTCCATCAACACCGTGTATGCGCATCGCGACGAGTTTCTCCAGCGACTGACGCTCGTACCCGGCGGCTTGCACTTCTCTGATGAATGCCGGCGTGACTTTGAAGATGCGTGCGGCGATGAGTTGATCAAATGGGGAATGGTCATAGCCGGGAGTCTTCAACTCCTGAATGAACCGTGTGTTGACGTCGTGTGTGGCGCAGATAAGTAGGCGCTCTTCAGTAAGATCGTTGTAGCCAAGGCGGCGCATCTCAGAAATGAAGTTTTGATCCCGAGTGAATGTCCAGTGGCCCGCGCCCTTGCCTTCTTTGAACCAGCCGTCGCACGTGAGCGTGCCGGCCTCGCGCACCAGGCGGAAGTTGACCGATGTGCCAGCGGAGAACGCCTGCGTTCTCGTTAGCCCCTGCAACTTATCCGGCGTGAGATTAACGGACGACATGTTGTTGCCGAACTTCTCACTTCGACGATTAAGCATCATCTCCACTTCATTCGCTTCGGACTTCCACTCAGCCGTCCACTGCCCGGTCAAGGGTTCCTGCGCAATACTCATAGTGAAAGAGAGCGTTGCCATGCACAGCAACATGACGATCATTCGAAGCAAAGCTTTGTTCATTCCAGACCTCCGGTTGTTCAGGAGTGGTTCCTGAAATTAAGATCGCTGTTTCGCAAGCGTCGAACATGCTTCATCAAACTCAAGAAGCATATTGCTGCCGTTACTTGTCTGTTGACACGTTGATGATGTTGAACATTTTAAGCTTGATGATTTGATCCAACGATAGATCATTGAAACCCCGGCTGCGAACGGCGCGGATAAACTCCGGCGTGACGTTATGCATGCGGAGCTGCTTCAGTTGTTTCGTTGTTAAATTGTTGAACCCCGCGGCGCGCATGCCGCTGATGAACTCCGGCGTCACTCTATGGATTCCGAGGTCGGCAATCTCTCTGACAGAGAGGTTCGCGAAGCCTGCGGCTTTCAGCGCTTTGACGTAGTCGGGAGTGACATTGTGGATGCGCAGGCGTGCAAGATCATCACCTGATAACCCTGTGTAACCCGCGGCGCGCAATCCTTCGATGTAAGCGGGAGTAACATTGTGTATGCGCAACTTAGCAAGCTCGTCAACTGAGAGGTTGGAGTAACCGAGCGCGCGCAAACTTTTGACGAACGCTCCGGTGACGCCGTGTGTTTTCAGCTTGATGAGTTGATCGATTGAAAGATTGGTGAGTCCAGCCGCAGCCATCTCGTCGATGTAATCGAGTGATTTCCCGTCGCCTTTATTCTCCTGAACGGGTCGCGGGTTCACACTCACTTGCGGATTGACTCGCCCTTTCAGCTCAGTCAGCTTGAGACGACGTTGTAATGCCTCATCAA
>JACCTF010000244.1 GCA_013812565.1 Pyrinomonadaceae bacterium
CGTTATTCGTCGTCAGCAGCAGCCGGTCGAAGAGGAGGCCATCTTCACGCGTCCACGCGTTGATAGTATGCGCGCCCGCACTCTCCACCACCAGCGTCGCTACACGACACCGTCACGGGTTTGCTGCAGCCACGTCCACAGGCCAAACTCGCTGGTCGTAATGCGATCAGCGCTCTCCAAGGACTGCCCATCCGGTCGCGAGGGTGATTACAATCAACCATCTAAGTCCAATCCGTTTCATCACGCCCTCCAGCCGGCTAACGGCGGCAGCGTGGCGTCATCAAGTTCACAAACACATAGTTGCCAACATTTCTCCCGACACTTTGTCCGGCGTCGCTGTCGAAATCAAAATGAATTCCCCCGTAGACGCGGCTCCTTGCCTGTTCTTCGGCCAGTTCCCAGAAGCCGGCATACGAACGGGTCCACCCCGGATTGCCTTCCCAGCGAGCCTCGAAGCTGATGTCCTCGCGCCCGAAGAAAAGCGCTAGGATCGTGGCCGAGGTGGCGCCGGTGGTGGCCGCGTTGCCGGCGTAGGTCGGGTAAGGCGGGTTTACTATCAGCGACGACCAGTCGGGGTCGGCAGTCGTCTCGGGATTGCCATCTTCCTCGGCCCGGCGAATCGCCGCCACCGGCCGCCACAGCCCGTAATAGTACTTGCTGGCCTGGGAGGTCTGTAAGGCGTCGTGCAAAGCGATATTGAGTAGTGCGAAGAGGCGGGCGGTCTCGATCAGCGTGTTGCCGCGTGCGATGGCCACATCTCGCGCGACGTTGTTGTAAATGTTCTGCGAGGAAGTCGGGGTCCCGACCGAGGCCCAGAGGCGAGCGACCAAAGTCTGATCCTCGGTGCGCTTGGTGCTGCCCGCGGCCCCGAACTCTTTGGCTTCATTAAAATCGGCCGCGTACCTGGCGCTGGTTAATACCGGCGGCGGAGGGGGGCGGAACTGCGCGCTACTGCTCAAGGCAAACGGGACGACGTCAGCCCAGTGTGTTAACGTGGCCGGGCTAAAGCCGGGCGGTGTCGGCTGCCAAAGCCCCGGCTCGGGCGGCAAGCTGTAAGGCGGTGGTGTCGCGTCCCAACCGTCCGTGCTGCGCCAAGCTAGGATTTTCTCCGCGACGGCGTGCCCGACGGCGATGCCCCTTCTTGCCTGGCCTGGAGGAATACCTTCGAACGAGGCGGCTAGCTCTGCGTCGAATGTCGCCTGCTGCTGCGGGTAGAGAGCGACTAAGGTGTCGTAGGCGGCTTGGGCTGCGGCGGCCTGGGCCGAGGCTCCCCGCGGTGCCCTAACTTCTACGTGGTAAGGCTTGAAGGCCCCTTCGACTGAGTTGACGGCAGCAAACATCGCCGCGTGCATGATCGCGTAACTGCGTTCGGCACGAATGGTCAGCGGTTGAGCCCCCGGTACGCGGAGAGCTTGCTGGAGGACCTGATTCCACTGGAGGACTGCGTTGCCCTGTGGAGCGGTGGAGGTTGCCTCCTGCACACTGGAGCGAACCTCCGGGGTGCCAGTCGGGTAGAGGTGTTGCGTTGTGGCAGCCTGGGCTAAGAGGCTGACGAAAACAACTACTAGAATTATCGAACTAATGGTTCGTTTCATGGATTTACTCCTTATGGTAGTGGTCAAAAAGTAATGCTGATCAAGCATAGCGAATTACCTCTTGATTGTAGTGGCAGATGAAATGTGAACCTTCGGTAAGGCGGTGCAAAACCTGAGAAAGCGCGATATGTGCTTCTCAGCAAGCCAACTCACCGAAAGGACACATCCAAAGAGTGCTTTAATGGTCTGGGCAGAGTGTCGTTGGAGGCAGTTGATTTTCACACATTAACTTTAGCCGAGATGCTCTGCCTTTTCACCTCCAACTTTGTCGGAACATCTATTACAAAATAAGTTCAAACCATGATCTCTTCGGGCGCTACGCCTTCTCGACGCGCGACCGCTTCGTGCCCGGCTTTTTCGGCGGCATCGCCGACGGGACGGATACCTCGGCGTGGGGGCAGAACGACATCAAGAGCCACGCGCTGACCGTCGGCTTCAACAGCGTGTTGACGCCCTCGCTCGTCAATCAGTTCCGCTTCGGCTACTCGCGCGCCAACGCCGACGCGGTGCAGGAGCCTTTCGGCCAAGGGTCGTCGAGCGAGTACATCCCCGGCGTCCCCGACAGCGACGTGGTGCAGGGCGGATTGCCGGGCGTACTCATTTCGGGTTTCAGCCCGCGCCTCGGATCACCCGACTTTTTGCCGAAGTTTCAGCGCTCGCAGCAGTACCAATTCACGGACACCTTAGCGTGGACGCGCGGCGTGCATACGATCCGCTTCGGCGCGGACGTGATGGCTCCGCTCAAGCTCGACTATC
>JACCTF010000245.1 GCA_013812565.1 Pyrinomonadaceae bacterium
GAGAGGAAGTACCGATCAGCTACGGCTTGGTGATTGATAATTCCGGTTCCTTAAAAGAGCAATTGAACAATGTGGTCGAAGCCGGGAAGATGATCATTAACAGCAACCGGCCCGAAGACGAAACTCTCCTGGTGCGATTTGTCGGCAGCGACCGGATCGAGAACTTACAGGACTTCACGTCAACAACTGCGGCGCTTCGCGACGCGCTGGACGAGCTTTACGTTGAAGAAGGACAGACTGCGCTCATCGACGCCCTCTATGTCTCGGCCGGGCGGGTCGCAGAGTACAAACGAAGCGATCCGCTTTTTCGGCAGCGTGCGCTGGTCCTAATCACGGATGGTGAAGACCGCGCGAGTTTCTACAAGGAAGATCAACTCTTCAAGCGTCTGCGCGAAAGCGGCGTGCAGATCTTTGCAATCGGTCTTGTCGGAGAATTAAGGGGAGCCGGTCCTTTGCGTACAGGTCCGCGCGGCCGCGCCGTCAATCTGTTAAAGAGATTGGCGGAAGCGAGCGGCGGTCGTGCGCTCTTTCCGAGCACGCCCGCCGAATTGCTAAACGCCGCCAACCAGGTATCACGCTACCTGCACACGCAGTACGTAGTCGGTTATCGTCCCACCCCCAAGCGGCGTAACAATCCTTTCCGCCGGGTGCATGTGAAGTTGGTTGATACAGTAAATCGCGAAAAGCATACGGCGAGCACACGCGCCGGTTACATCGCGCCGTCCGGCTGACACCGATAAATCAGAACCTATAACTAATTGCGTGGCCGAACATTTTCACGCAGAAAAACTATGATGTCTTCCGTAGATGTACCAGGCAGGAACACTGCACCAATACCAAGCTCTTTAAGGTGGGGAATGTCTTCTTGCGGAATGATTCCACCGACAATTACCAGGCAGTCGTCCATTCCTTTTTCGCGCAGCAATGAAACGATACGCGGACAAAGCGTGTTATGCGCGCCGCTCAAGATTGATATACCAACCGCATCAACGTCTTCCTGAAGTGCGGCGGTCGCGATCATCTCAGGCGTTTGCCTCAGTCCCGTGTAGATGACTTCCATCCCGGCATCGCGCAACGCGCGGGCGATCACCTTCGCACCTCGATCATGACCATCAAGGCCGGGTTTGGCGACAAGGACGCGAATCTTTCTACTCATAGTGACAAGCGACGAGTGACGAGTGACAAGTAAGAACAGTGCTTTATCTTGTCACTGTTTACTCGTCACTTGTCACTATCTTTAGAACGGCGGCTCTTCGTACTCGCCGTAAATTTCGCGGAGCGCCGTGCAAATTTCGCCGAGCGTCGCATAAGCACGGACGGCTTCGATGGTGGCAGGCATCGTGTTCTCACCTTTGTGCGCTGCCTGTTTTAAGTGCTCAAGCCGGTTGGCTACCGCACCTTGATCGCGGCGAAGGCGCGTTTGATGAAGCCGTTCGACTTGGTGATCACGCACCCCTTCGTCGATTACGAGAAGCTGGATGTGCCCACTCTCTTGGGGCATCTGGTAACAGTTTACGCCGACAATAGTTTGCTCGCCGCGTTCGACGGCCTTCTGATACTGGTAGGCAGATTCTTGGATCTCGCGTTGTGGAAATCCTTTCTCTACGCTCGCGACCATGCCGCCCATCGCATCGATCTTGGCGAAGTAATCTAAGGTCGCATCTTCCATTTTCTTCGTTAGGGCTTCGATGAAGTACGAACCGCCGAGCGGATCGACCGTGTTCGCCACACCCGTCTCTTCTGCGATGATCTGCTGCGTGCGCAAGGCGATCAATGCCGCTTGATCAGAGGGCAGGGCAAGCGCTTCATCATACGCATCGGTGTGTAGAGAGTTTGTGCCGCCAAGTACACCAGCGAGAGCTTGAATGGCGACGCGGATGATGTTGTTTAAAGGTTGCTGCACCGTGAGCGAGACGCCTGCGGTCTGCGTGTGGAAACGCAGTTGCATCGAGCGCGGGTCATGTGCACCGAAGCGATCACGCATCACGCGCGCCCAGATGCGGCGGGCCGCACGGTACTTCGCGATCTCCTCAAAGAAGTCGTTATGCGCGTTAAAGAAGAAGGATATGCGTGGCACAAATTGGTCCACGGGAAGACCAGCGCGGATGCCCCACTCGACGTACTCGATCCCGTCGCGCAACGTGAACGCAAGTTCTTGCAGAGCCGTCGCGCCTGCCTCGCGGATGTGATAACCGCTGACCGAGATCGGGTTGTAGCGCGGCGCGTGCCGTGTGCAAAACTCGAAGGTGTCAATCACTAACTTCATCGCCGGCCGGATCGGATAGATCCACTCTTTCTGGGCGATGTACTCTTTTAAGATGTCGTTCTGAAGAGTCCCGGAAATCTTGCTCCAATCTGCTCCTTGCTTCTCGGCAACCACAAGGTACATCGCGAGCAGAACAGAGGCGGGCGCATTGATCGTCTGCGAAACGGTAACCTGATCAAGCGGAATCCCGTCGAATAATGTTTCCATGTCAGCGAGCGAGGATACCGCCACGCCGCACTTGCCGACTTCGCCCTCTGCCAGCGGTGAGTCCGCATCGTAACCCATCAACGTCGGCAGATCGTATGCAACGGAGAGACCAGTCTGCCCCTGCTGCGTTAGATATTTGAAACGCTTATTGGTCTCTTCCGGCGTGCCAAAGCCAGCAAATTGCCGCATCGTCCAAAG
Organism: Pyrinomonadaceae bacterium; assembly: GCA_013812565.1. GTDB lineage: Bacteria > Acidobacteriota > Blastocatellia > Pyrinomonadales > Pyrinomonadaceae > JACCTF01. The sequence goes on from JACCTF010000245.1 coordinate 2,672, forward strand.
TTTGCCGCGGTACCCAGTCGGATGTATGCCGCGCGTGTACGGAAACTCGCCGGGGTAGGCAATGTCCTCGGGGAAATCAATGTCTGTTGTGTCGGCTGGAGTATAAAGGCGCTCAACTTCGTCGAGCGAGACGGTTGTAAAACGTTGCTTCCTCTCAGATCGTTTTTGCAGAACGGGCGCAAGCGTTTCCTGCTCCCATCTTTCGTCGGCAGCGTGCTCAAGGGAATTGCGCTCTTTTATTTCAGGCATCGCCTTGTGCTCTCCTAAACAACTTTGCTGTGGTGATAAATTGTAGGTTTTTTAGTTGGAGATAAGCTGTTTTGATATTAGTTGACCCCTACGCAGAGTGTCAAACAATGTTCCATCCGGGGCCTTGCGAGGTAGTGCAGAGCAAGCAAGGGATCAAGAGGTTGGATAAAGGCGCGGCCTCGGTCATGCATGACGCTAGAGCCGCACTTGAGCGAGACGATTGTCGATAAGAGGTATCTAGATTGAGGTGGCAGGAGGGCACCGTGCGGGAAACCCTAAGGCGTTTAGGTGGCGTCTTGAACCTTTGTTCACCGATTATCAGCGACCGCTGCGGAACTACTCTCGACGGGTACAATTACTTCGTCGGCACGCACCATGCCGAGTTCCGTCCGCGCTGCCGCTTCGATTGCTTGGCGGTCAGTGCGTAAGCGTTGAGCTCTGCGTTCGAGAGAGGCATTAGCGCTACGCAGCAACTCAACGTCAGCGCTTATTTGCTGATACTTCTGCTCGGCAGCGCGCATCTCTGCATGCGTACGCATGGTGACGGTGATGCAGCAAGCAAACGTAGCCAAGATAATCATGCTGAAGATAACCCATGGCGGAACAGACTCGACGCGACGAGTTTCGGTGCGTGTGCCAAAGATGTCGTGCGACGATGCATGGGCGGAAGATAATGAAAGCGTGCGGGCAACGGGACGTTGCGTGGCGAGGCGAGCGTCAGCCCAGTAAGTATTTGCGGCCTTGTTCAAGGAGCACCTCCAAGTCTTTCTGTGATTCTGATTCGGCGTAGATTCGTACCAGCGGCTCCGTACCCGATGGGCGCATTAGGAGCCATGAACCGTCGACAAAAATAAACTTCACACCATCAGTGCGGTTGACGCGCGCAATGCCACGCCCGCCGATCTCTGTTGGATCAATTTGCAACTTCGCTGAGAGGGTGAGCTGCAATTCAGGGGTCAAACGGATACCGGTACGACCACCTTCGAGACGGCCGACGCGGGCGTAGATCGCTTCAAGTTGTTCACTCAAGCTTGCGCCACGCGCCGCGACTGCTTCCGCCGCGAGCAGACAAGCAAGAATGCCATCCTTCTCCGGATAATGATGACGCATAGAGAGTCCGGCGGATTCTTCACCGCCAAGAATGATTTTGTCTTGGTTGATCAATTCCCCGATGTATTTGAATCCCACGGGAGTTTCGTAAACAGGAAGCCCTCGCGCTTCAGCGACTCGGTCAACGAGGTGCGAGGTCGCCACCGAACGTGCCACGCCACCGGTCCAACTTCGCGACTCGGCCAGGTAATCGAAGAGAATCGCGATCAACTGATTCGGCGTAATAAATTGACCGTTGGCATCAAGTATGCCGAAGCGATCTGCGTCACCATCAGTTGCCAGTCCCAGCGCGCAGCCGCGCTTCTCAACCACCGCACGCAACTCTTCAAGATGATCACTGTCGGGTTCAGGAGAGCGTCCTCCAAAAAGCACGTCGCGCCAGTCGTGAATGGTTTCCACCTCAAGATCATGCTCGCGCAACAAACGATCCAGGTAACCACGCCCGGTACCCCACAGTGGATCGTACGCATACCGACCACCAGAGCGTGCTATCACATCGAACCTAATTTTGCTCCGAAGGTCTTCAATATAAGATGGTATAGGATCGTAGGATTCATAACTTCCAGCAGTTGCGTTCGAACGTGTCTTATAATTCTTGGATTTCCCGTTCGTTTCGATCAACTGCTCAACGTGCTTTGTCACTTCCGGTAAAGCCGGTGCACCATCGGCTGTTGAGAACTTCATGCCGTTATACTCTGGCGGATTATGGGAAGCGGTGAAATTGATGCCGCCCACGGCGGATCGGGCACGAATCGCATGTGAGATAGTTGGAGTTGGGGTCGGACGATTACACAGCAGCGCGCGAAAGCCATACGCTGTAACTTCCTCTACGCATTCTTCAGCGAATCGCTCCCCAAGGAAGCGTGTGTCATAACCGACAACTATCACTCCCTCCGTTTCCGTGCTTGCTGATCGCAGGTACTCACAAATGCTCCGAGTTACCAACCGGACATTAGCAAACGTAAATTCATCAGCAACCACTGCTCGCCAGCCTGATGTTCCAAACC
>JACCTF010000253.1 GCA_013812565.1 Pyrinomonadaceae bacterium
GCGCAAGCGCCGGTCGTGCTGTTTTCAGACGCCGATCTTTCTACGCCGATCACGGAGACACCAAAGCTTGTTGACCCGATTCAACAGGGAGACTGCGACCTGGCGTTCGGCTCGCGCGCCCTGGATCGCAGCTTGATCGGCGTACATCAATCGTGGCGGAGAGAGCAGGGAGGACGCGTTTTCAACCTCGTGGTGCGTCTTGCGACGAGACTACCTTACTGGGATACGCAGTGTGGCTTTAAGGCTTTTAGGATGAGCGCATGTCGGCCCATTATCGAGGCCGCGACGATTGATCGCTTCGGCTTTGATGTCGAGCTGCTCTATGTTGCTCACCTGGCTGGATTGCGTCTGCAAGAGACTGCCGTCCGCTGGGATCACAATGATGGAAGCAAGGTTAGCGTGCTGCGTGACAGCCTGCGCATGTTCAACGAGGTGCAAGTGATTCGTCGTCAGGCACGCCGCGGGTTGTATGATCAGTTTATCAAAGCCGCCGCGTGCGCTGCTCTTGAAGAGAAAAAATGCCCCGCATAAAAGCCTTGAAGTAAATTTTACCGGCGACTATCTCCCGCAGAGGTCAGAATAAATGAGCCTACAACGCTCCTATGCTCGCTATTCCGTAGAAGAATATCTTGCCATCGAACGAGATTCTGAAGAGCGGCATGAATACCTTGATGGCGAGATTTATGATATGGCGGGCGAAAGCCCTGAACACGGCAGAATTTGTATCAACATGAGCCGTATGATCAGTACGCAATTACTAGGCAAGCCATGCGAGGCGTTTTCAAAAGATATGAAAGTTCGCAGCGGTCCGATTCCTAAACGCGGCCGGACGACGAAAGGGTTGTATTCTTATCCTGATCTATTGGTTGTCTGCGGAGAGCTGAAGTTTCACGACGAACACCGCGACGTGCTGCTGAACCCGAAGGTTATTATCGAAGTCATCTCACCTTCCACTGAAGCCTTTGATCGAGGCGAAAAGTGGATAAGGTATCAAACCTGGTTGCCGGAACTCACCGATTACCTTCTCGTCTCGCAATCGACGCCTCAGATCGATCACTTCCACCGTCAGGCGGGTGGCGAATGGCGTTACTCGTTAATGAACCAGCTTGAGGGAAGTCTTCAACTCCAGTCCATCGATTGCACGCTGCCACTCACAGATGTTTACGACCGCATCGTGTTCCCCGTCGAAGCGACTGAAAATCTGGACGAAGAGTCAGAGAGGTCGCAACATTCCCGTTAGGCGATCACGTTTTGCATCACTTGTTGCAGAAGGAAAAAAGCCCTCGATGGCGGCAATGCTCAACGATAAAAGATTCTACCAAGCGTTTGCGCTTGGCGTCGCTCTTGTATTTGTGGCGTTGTCCATCGGTAGCGCGCTGACCAAGCGCCCGTGGAGCGATGAAGGGTGGTTTGCCAGCCCGGCCTTCAATTTGAGCCGGAACGGTGTGATGGGAACGTTGGTGCTCGAACCCGCGCAGGCCGAATGGTTGAAGGGAATAGATCGGCACACATACTGGACAGTTCCGCTGCATTTGGTAACGCAAGCCGGGTGGTACGAAATCTTCGGCTTCGGTTTGCTGCAGATGCGCACGCTCTCGATGATGTTCGGCCTTGTCGGATTGCTTTCATGGTATGTGATTATGAAAGCGCTTTCCGGCAGCGAGAAGGTCGCGCTCGCCACTTTGACGCTGTTAGCCTTTGACTATGTTTACGTTTCAGGGTCTTCTTTCGGGCGCATGGATTTGATGTGCGCCACCCTCGGCTTTGCTGCGCTGGCGTCTTACCTCTGGTTTCGTGAGCGGAATCTTCCGCTCGCGATTTTAATCAGCCACTCTTTAGTCGCCGCAAGCGGCATGACCCACTTCCTCGGAATTCTTCATCTGGCTGGTCTTCTTTTTTTTACCCTCTACTTTGACCGGACGCGCCTCAGTTGGCGGCATGTCCCCGTTGCCGCGGTGCCATACATGATCGGAGCGACGGGTTGGGGTCTTTACATACTTCAGAGTCCTGATGATTTCTTTGCGCAATTTAGCGGAAATGCTGCCAACTCCGGGCGTCTAAGCGGATTCAGCGCTCCTCTAACAGCTTTCAAAGCTGAGATTGCGAAAAGGTATCTTGTTGCCTTCGGCCTCGGCCCCCGCAGTGCCGGGCACACTGGGCCGATCATGCTCAAGATTTTGATTCTGGTCGCTTATGTGATGGGGATCATTGGAGTGGTGGCGAGCCGCCGGATTCGTCAACATAAAGGGTACCGTGCGTTGCTGATTTTGACGGGTCTTTACTTTCTGATCATGACAATTCTCGACGGCCAGAAGTTGGCTTGGTATTTAGTGCATATCATTCCGCTCTACACTGCGATCCTCGTCGTTTGGTTGCAGTGGTGCTGGCACAATCGCTTTGTACCGAGGTGGATGATCGTGCTTGGCGTCTGCGGTTTTGTGTCTATCCAACTCGGAGGACTTCTCTATCGAATGAAGCTGAATACTTATCAAAAGAGTTACGCACCGGCGGTCGACTTCCTAAAACGTAACTCAAATGAGAACACGCTCGTAATGGGCACCGCCGATCTGGGGTTTGGACTGGGATTCGACAGCAACCTCGTCGATGATTATCAGCTCGGTTATAGGAGCGGTAAGAAACCCGACATCTTCGTTATCGAAGAAGTGTATGAAGAAGCTATCTCGGGCAACAAAACTCACCGGCCGCAGTTGTACTATCACGTTATGCGAACGCTTCAAGACGAGTATCGTCTTGTATACGATCAAAACTTCTACAAGGTATATGCTCACCAAAAACATAAATCTGTCGGCGGATCTTGAAATCGCTATTTTCAGAACCAAACAAAATAGAAGGAATCACTAAATGAAACTCAGTGTTTTCGGTTTAGGCTATGTTGGCTGTGTGTCGGCGGCGTGCTTCGCCAGGGAAGGGCACGAAGTCTTAGGCGTAGATGTCAACGCAACGAAGGTGCAGATTATCAACAGCGGCAAGAGTCCGATTGTTGAGCACGGCATTGATGAGCTGATCGGCGAGATGGTCCGGGCAAAACACTTACGCGCGACATCCGACTCGGCGGAAGCCATCGCCAATTCGCAAATCTCCCTTGTGTGCGTCGGCACGCCGAGCAACGCCAACGGGTCGCTCGATCTTGAGTATGTCAGACGCGTGTGCGAGGAGATCGGGGAAGCCTTAGCCGCGAAACCCGAACGTCATACGGTGGTGATCCGCAGCACGATGCTGCCGGGCACAATCGAAGGCGTAGTCATCCCCGCGCTGGAGCTTCGCTCCGGCAAGAAAGCGGGAACCGATTTCGGAGTGTGCATCAATCCGGAATTCCTGCGCGAAGGCACATCGCTGAAAGACTTCTACGCGCCGCCCTTTACATTGATCGGCGCGGATGAAGAAAGCGCTGCGCAGACAGTGGCCGATCTATATTCGCGCATTGATGCGCCGCTATTTGTCACGCCGATCAAGGCCGCCGAGATGGTTAAGTAC
>JACCTF010000302.1 GCA_013812565.1 Pyrinomonadaceae bacterium
TGCCAAATTGTACCGTAGATTTGCGAAAGGTGTTAAATAGCAGCGACAAGTAAGCACTGGGGTAAACGGCACTTGGTTGCTCGTTCTGTTTACTGAGCCGCGTGGGTACTCATAAGCCGAGGTGGCAAGTTCCTTGTGTTATTCTTGCAGTAGTCTGTGAGGTCGCTACCTAGAGAAGATTATGTCGAATTTAATGAACCGAATCACTGTAAATCCTGAACTATGCGGGGGGCGTCCGTGCATCCGTGGCATGAGGATACGAGTAACTGATGTGCTCGACTTATTTGCCGCTGGCCTTAGTGCTGAACAGATACTGGAAGAGATGCCTGATCTTGAAATGGAAGATTTACAAGCCGCGCTTCAGTATGCCGCGCGCAGACTGGATCATCCTGTACTGGCTGCATGATTATTTGGGTTGACGCCCAGCTATCTCCAGCGATAGCGGCTTGGATCAGCGAGCAGTTTGCCGTACGGCGGTAGCGCTACGTGAACTTGGTTTGCGCGATGCGGCTGATCGCGACATCTTCTTTGCGGCAAGGCGAGAGTCTGCTGTTGTCATGACGAAAGACAGCGACTTCCCCGTACTACTGGAGAGGTTAGGCGCGCCGCCGCAAGTCGTTTGGCTTACCTGTGGCAACACCTCAAACGCACGGCTCAAGCAGATTTTAACGAAGCACTTGCCGAAGGCTTTAGAACTTCTACACTCAGGCGAGAAGCTGGTTGAAATAAGCGCAACCTGAAACATAACCCGACATCTCTTTATGAAGCAAGGCGAATGGAAAGCGCGGACGAAACGGGATCTGATGATCGAGGTATGGGAAGGTCTCGACTGTGAATCGGTCGGGGCGAAGGAGTTAGAAGCGGTCGCAGCATCGGTGCGCGAGCGCTTCGGCGCGGGCGCAGAGGAAAGCCCGACGACAATCGCGCGTGTGCTGGCGGATGAAGGCGCAGAGCTGCGTCACGCCGAGGTATTGGAAGCAGATGCTCGTTGGCGAAGCGACGATCCTTACGAAGCCATGTTTCGCAACGTGCTGAAGTTTTCAGATTTCGCGCAAGCCGCAAGCTCGATCAAGAGGTTAGAGAATCTACGTAGGGAGTTCTTGCGGCGCAACGACAAGGAGGGCTTGCGCCGTGTGGGAGAGACGGTTCTTAAAGGGAAGCGGCGGGCGCAAATGATCGCTCGAAATCCTAAAGTTGATGAACGCAAGCGCGCCGAGAAAAATGAGATTGCTGAGTGGTTCACTGTGTGGCTGCGCCAGCCCGAAATCTTTGAAGATTGGCTTGAACTGCGTCAAAGGTCAGCGGACTTCCGCGAGCGGTTTGCATCGTCTTAATTGTCGAGAAAGGTTTATTAAATCAGAACAGAAGACGGCAACGTGGCAACAAGCTCAATACGAACTTGAAACAGAAACGAGAGCACAGTGTCTTTGTATCCTAACAGCCAGTCTTTAGTAGCCTCACTAACCAAAACTTTCAACGAGTTATACGATCCGCTTGACGCAAGCATCCGCACCGTGTGGCGGGGCAAGTCTGCTCCGCCCGATGGACGAACGGTGTTTCATAATCAACTGATCTCCATCGCGCAACACTTCGTTAGCGTCACACACTACACAGCCCCGGAGAAGCAACGATACTTCGAGGAGATTTGCCGCTTCTTCAATTTCGATTGCGCGGGCTACACGTTTGCGCTGCCGCAACAAGGAACTTTTCAGCCGAACATCGCGGACAAGCTTGACCGCGTGCCCGTCGTCGTATCGTATCTCGAAGCTTATGATTTGAAGCACGGCTCGAACTACTCTGATCGGGCGAAGAGCGCGCTCTTTAGCTTCGCTAATTTAGTTGTTAAGTCGGGTGGAATAATCACGAAAGAAGAGGAAGCGGCGCTACAAAAGTTCAAGGAGACGCTCTACCCAATCGGCTCGGTTGGGCCACACGGGCCAGCCTTCACGACCACCACGCAGCAACAGACCGCTTCGGTTGAAGCCGTTGCGGAAGAACCGCCGCGCCCGCTCCAAGATTTGATGGAAGAGCTGAACAGACTGGTCGGTCTTGAGCGTGTGAAGACGGAAGTACAACAGCTTGTCAACTTTCTTAAAGTGCAGCAGATGCGAAAAGAGAAAGGCATGAAGCTGCTGCCCGTCTCGCGCCACCTCGTCTTCTACGGCAACCCCGGTACCGGCAAGACGACGGTCGCCCGCCTGCTCGCACAGATATTCCGCACGCTCGAAATCTTGAGTCAGGGTCAGTTGGTGGAGACGGATCGCGCCGGAATGGTCGCCGGATACGTCGGGCATACAGCATTGAAAGTAAAAGAGATGGTGACAAAGGCGCTCGGCGGTGTGCTGTTCGTTGATGAGGCTTACGCGCTTAGTCCACAGGGCGGCGGAAACGACTTCGGCCATGAGGCGGTCGAAACTTTGTTGAAGATGATGGAGGATCACCGCGATGATCTGATCGTAATCGCCGCCGGGTACACCGAGAAGATGAACGAGTTTCTCGCTTCAAATCCCGGTCTGCGCTCGCGTTTCAATAAGTTCCTTTACTTTGAAGATTACAATGAAAAACTGCTTGTCGAGATATTCAAAGTATTTTGCCAAAAGGCCGACTTCAAAGTGACGGCAGAAGCCGAGCAGAAACTGCTTCACATCTTTTCCGTGCTATATGCCGCGCGCGATGAATCGTTCGGCAATGCCCGTCTGGCTCGCAACCTGTTTGAAACCGCGATCAGCAAACAAGCCAATCGCATCGTCGCGCTCGCGGATATTAACGAGGAAGTGCTCGCAACCATCGAGGCGGCCGATGTTCCCGGCATTGAAGAATTGCAAATAGCAGGCCATGTGGCAACAGCAGAATTTGGAGAAGGCGTGAATTAACGATTGAGGAAAAGAACATGCGAGACACAATCTTGAGCGTGATTGTGGTGTTGATCTTAGTCGGTGCTCTTACGGTTGCCGCATTCGTCGGCACGTCGCTCGTGGGCGTGTTTAGCTTAGGCGTCCCAGTTGAGGACGGCAAAGTTATGAGGCAAATGGAATCAAGTGAACTCGCAATGGTTCTCATCGCGGCGGTAACTGTTGCCGCCGCCGCTTTGGTTACGCTGCGCAGGCTACGTATCAAGTGAAGATACAAGATTTGATTTAACAAACCCTTTGATGATCGCTTTGTTCATGTCATGCAAGTGAAGATTGACACGTCCGTGACATCGGTGACGACTTCCTCCACTCAGCTTGTGCGCGGGTTGGGGTTGCTCGATGCGACGATGATTGTCATCGGCTCAATGATCGGCTCCGGCATCTTCATCACTTCCGCCGAGTCAGCGAGATTGGTAGGCGCACCCGGATGGTTGCTTGCAGCTTGGGCATTGGCTGGTGTGTTGACGATCACGGGCGCGACAGCTTGCGCCGAACTCGCGGCGATGATGCCACAGGCAGGCGGGCAGTATGTTTTCCTGCGCGAAGCATACGGGCCAGCCGTGGGTTTTCTCTTTGGCTGGGCGTTCCTCATCGTTGTTCAGACCGGCACCATTGCGGCGGTCGCTGTCGCCTTCGCAAACTTCGCGGGCGTGTTAACAGACGCAATCTCACCAACAAGCTTTATCATCGCGCCCGTTGTTTTCGGTCGCTATGCCCTCAGTTTATCAACGCAACAACTCGTCGCCATTTTGATGATCCTCTTGCTGACTGCCACGAATACACGCGGCTTGAAAACAGGAAAGATGGTGCAGAACATCTTCACCGTGGCGAAGACGGCGGCGCTTCTTGGCTTGATCATCATCGGTCTCGGACTCGGCTGGAACGCGGGAAGCGCGGCTTACACTTCATCGTGGTGGAACCCTTCAGCCAATGGTTGGACGCCGCAAGCTGTGCAACCCGGACTCATGGAAGCGGCGGGCGGATTAACGTTAATGATGCTTTTGGGACGCGCGATGGTTGGACCACTGTTTGCCCAATCGGCGTGGAACAACGTGACATTCACTGCTGGTGAGGTACGCGAACCAGGGCGCAACCTGCCGCTCGCTTTGTTAATCGGTTGTTCAACCGTCGTATCGCTCTACCTACTCGCCAACCTCGCTTATGTAGTGACACTGCCGCTTGCGGGGATTCAAAACGCACCGCAGAACCGCGTCGCCACACAAGTGATGCAGACGGTTCTCGGCACACCCGGCACTCTCTTGATGGCAAGCGCAATCATGGTCTCAACCTTCGGTTGCAATAACGGCCTTGTCCTCGCCGGAGCGCGCGTCTATTACGCGATGGCGCAGGATGGTCTCTTCTTCAAGCGAGTTGGGTCGCTAAATCGGCATCACGTTCCGGCAATCGCGCTCGTGGTACAAGGCGTTTGGGCATCGCTCCTGGTGCTGCCGCGCACGGTGACGATTGATCCCCAAACAGGGGGGCAAACATTCGGCAATGTGTATACGCAACTGCTCGAATACATCATCTCCGCTGATTTGGTGTTCTACGCTTTGATGGTGGGAGCCGTGATTATCTTGCGCCGCAAAGCGCCCCTTACACCTCGGCCTTACCGCACGTTTGGTTATCCGGTTGTGCCTGCGATTTATCTGCTACTCGCTTTGTTACTGGTCGTGGATTTAGGGTATCTTGCGCCCACAACTTCCGGCCTCGGTTATCTGTTGGTGCTGACCGGCATCCCCGTTTATCTACTCTGGCGCAGACAGGTTGTATGAAGGGCCCTGGGTTGAATAAGAATGTAGTTGGGCGGCTTATAGCTTGATGGGGCAGTTTAGGAAACGAGACACTGGAGCGAACTGCCATAGCCTTCCCTCTCAAACAATCTTCTTCACCACTTTATAAACATGAGAGCCTACTGATGAAGGCCAGCGCTCACTAGCGTTTACATGCAAACGTTCAGCTCGGGTTACGGCGTCGGTTACATATGGTCTGTAAACCTCTATGTTCAGATTTATTTTATTGTAACTGCCGATGTGCTGTCGTAATAGGTTGATTACCTCTTCACATGTGAAG
>JACCTF010000327.1 GCA_013812565.1 Pyrinomonadaceae bacterium
CTAGGCTCCGGCAGGTCATGCTTTAATTTAACCACCGCGTATTCTTCAAACATACTGTTTCCTCTGCTTCTTAGTGGGTAGCGACGTGACTAACCTTGTCACACCGTCATCGTTTTGAATCCATACAAAGGCAATATCTATTTGCCGACCATTTGTACCCACGATTGAGATCATCTGTCGAAACTTTTGTTCAAATGGAGTGCTTACTGCTGGCACAGCTTCTAACGATTTGAAAACAATCTGCTTTGCGAGCTTATCCATGTTGTTCCGGTTGAACCCAAGTGCTGCCGCAAACCAACGAGCTTTACTTTTGCCATCCGGATGATCCGGGTTGAGCAGGTAAGTGTCAAGCTTGACCCGGACGCTCTCTTCGGTTGTCGCCCCGGGATACTCAAGCATCGTGTGAGTCCGTCAATTAAACTCCCGGCATCGCCTTCTTCAACGGCTTTAATAGAACCAAGAGCACAACGGCCATGATAAGCGCCATGCCGCCGAGCACGGCGAAAAAGCTGGAGTGCAACCACCGATCCCAGAAGACGCCGATCTGCGTGAGTTTATTGCCGAGGGCTGTCGCGACAAACCATCCGCCCATCATCAGCCCGCGCATTCTTATGGGAGCGACCTTCGAGACGAGCGATAGTCCCATGGGTGACAGCATCAACTCGCCGAGCGTTAACACTGCGTATGCGCTGACCAACCACGCCGGTGAAACAACGAAATTGTAGGGACTATCTCCAGTGGCGGTTGCCTCGCCTGCTTTGGCGGCGAAGTACATTACAAAGAATGACAAACCGGTTAAGGTCATGCCGAAGACCATCTTGGTCGGCGTCGCAGGCTCCAAGCCTTTCGTGTCCAGCCACTTCCAGAACCAGATGAGCGGGAAGGTGAGTGTGATAACCCAGAGCGGGTTGATCGCATTTGAGAGTGTGCCAGCCTTCTCGATAAAGCCCCAATCGGTATTGTTTTCTGCCCAGTAGGTGAGCGTTGAGCCGTTCTGGTGGAAGACCATCCAGAACACGATGACGACGAGGAAGATGACAATAAGCGCGGTGATACGTTTCCATTCCGGTACACCCTCAATCGCGCTTTGATGGCTGATGCCGCTCGGCGGAGCATCAACTGCGACGGCCGCAGCATTCGCCGCATGCGTTGCTGCATTGGTTGTCGTTTCACGCGGCGGATCAACATACCGACGAAACTGCCACAGAATCCAGACCGAAATCACCATCCCGCCAGCCGCCACGGCGAAGGCCGGATGAACTCCGAAAGTCGATTTAACGAACTGCGCCACAATCGGAGCGAGTGCCGCGCCGATGTTGATGCCCATGTAGAAGATGTTATACGCGCGGTCTTTTAGGTGGCTACCCTCCGGGTAGAGATTGCCGACCATTGTTGAAACATTCGGTTTGAAGAATCCGTTGCCGATGACAAGGCAGGCGAGAGCCGCGTACACGGCGGTTAGAGAGCGAAAGGAGAGCAGCAAATGCCCTGCTGTAAAGAACAAACCGCCGATCATCACGGCGCGACGATAACCGAGCGCCCGGTCGGCAATCCACCCGCCGATCAACGGGCTGGCATACACAAACATCAAGTAGTTGGCATACAAACCGGTGGTCCGCGCTGCCGTCCAGCCGAACCCTTCGTTCGGGTCTTGCATGTACAAAGTGAACAACGCAATCATCGAGTAGAAGCTGAAGCGTTCCCACATCTCTGTGGCAAAGAGCACGTACAGCCCCTTCGGATGCTTGCCGCTAACATCAGTGACGCTTCGTTCTCTGGCTCCAGTTGAAGGTATCGCGGTTGATGTCATCGTTAATGACACTCCTTTCAGGATTGCTGTTTACGCTGGTATATGCCATTACACGGAAGAGTGTCAACGTCCATGACTGCTTAATATCCGGCCAGCTTTTTCGCCCGTTTTCCACCCTTCAAGTTGGAGAAAGCCGCAATGTTACACGAAGTCATACCGGCGACAGTTTATTGCGAGGGCACGGCGTTTGAAAGGAGCAATTCCACATACAAACCCCTTGCGTCCTACGCCGTGTTCAACTGAACAACATACTGCCCCTTAAACAACACGGCCAATTCTTCTCCTTCACAGATCTCAGCAGCCAGCTCTAACCGCGCTTTCCCCTTTCTTTTGAGCGCGCTGAAAAGTTGGGCGATGCGTCGTGGCGTAGGCTTGTAACATCGTGCTGAAAAGTTTCTTGTCACCGGTTTTCGGTAACTGATTATGCTTTCTTGAATAACGATCCGCGCCGCCAAGTCCGTCTCTGTCAGTACAAGCCACAGCAGCCCCCAGCCAGCGAGCGTCGTTACAGCATTGAGACTGCCTGCAAAAGCAGTGTCATGATAATTGCTATTGCCCGCAATCGGCGCTGTAAGCGTTAAGCACGCTCCATCATAAGCCTCAACGGTAACTCCTAGATGCTTCGCCAGCGGAATCCCTGTGGCGAGTATCTCTTGCAATGCCCGTAAGCTGTCCTTACATGTCATTGTGTGCGAGCCTGTAGTAGGTGAAAGCGGTACCGCGCAGGGATGCATGAGACGCTGGAACCTCTATGCGCGTTCAGTTAAAGCATCGTGGCATGTTAGTGAAATGTGCATCAGAGTACAGTGTAAGCAGAAGGTGTCAGCCCTGCCGCCGCCGAGGATAGGGCTTACC
>JACCTF010000331.1 GCA_013812565.1 Pyrinomonadaceae bacterium
CTCGACTCCTGGTTCAACTATTATGGAAGGTTCAAACATCACGATTACGATCGCGTTTCTCGCCGGTCTCGCTTCATTCCTTTCACCCTGCGTGTTGCCGCTGGTGCCCGGCTACATCTCGCTGATCTCGGGCGTCAGCATTGATCGTTTGAAGGCGGATGAAAGCTCGCGTACGGCGGCCCGCCGCGCTGTCATCATCAACTCGCTGGCGTTTAACGCTGGACTCTCGTTGATCTTCATCTCGCTTGGCGCAGCCGCCGGATGGATCGGTGCCGGCATCACTTCGAATCCGTGGGTACGCATTATCGGCGGAGTAGTAATCATCCTCTTCGGCCTGCAACTAATGGGCGTCTTGAAGATCGGCGCGCTCTACCGCGACACGCGCAAATTCTCGAACGAGAAACCGCGCGGCGTCCTCGGATCGTTCGTTTTAGGATTAGCGTTTGCCGCCGGGTGGACGCCGTGCATTGGCCCAATCCTGGGCGGCATCATCGGTCTCGCCGCAACCAGCGGCGGATGGAAGAGCGGACTGCTGCTCTCAAGCTTCTATGCCGCCGGGCTATCTCTACCGTTTCTTCTGACCGGCCTCGGCATCAATCAGTTCCTCGGCTTCTACGCGCGCTTCCGCCGGCATCTGCATAAGGTCGAGGTCGTCTCGGGCGTTGTGCTGATCTTGATCGGCACGCTCGTGGCAACCGGCTATGTAACCAGGTTAGCCAGTTCAAACCTCGTCACACTCATTCCCAACTTGGAAGCTTCCGTGCAATCTCTCATCAAGGACAAGCCTGCCGGAGCAGAAGGAGCGAGTGCCGCACAGCCGACAAAGAGCAGCACGGCCTTCGCGCTTGCGCCTGATGTTACATTCCAAACGCTCGACGGCACGCCGTTTCGTTTAAGCGAACAGCGCGGTCGTGTCATCTTCCTCAACTTCTGGGCCACCTGGTGTATACCGTGTAAAGAGGAGATACCGATACTCAACGAGATGCAGCGCGACCTTCAAGCGCGGGGCCTCGAAGTCGTCGGCGTCTCGTGGGATGACACGGCGGAAGGTGTCAAGGAGTATCAGCAAGACGTTCAGAAAATGGATTACCGAATTGTACTTGGCGGCGAGAATGCCGGGGCACAGTTTGGCAGCAGCGTGCTACCGACTTCCTACATTATCGATCGCGAGGGACGCATCCGCGAGAAGATCATCGGCGCACGCAGCCGCGCCGGATTCGAGGCTCTCATCAAACCGGTGCTTGATGAAGCGGAGGCTGCCGCAAAACTCGAATAGATAGTCACCATCCGAATGTTTGGAATACCGCCTTCAGGCGAATCTTGCGACACCCGATGAAGCCGGAGATTTCGAACAACACATTCACGCTGTTTGATTGGTAGTTACCGTAAAGGGGAACAAATCATGATTAAGGTTTTTGTTATTGCTTCATTCATCTTCCCAGCGCTTGCATTGCTACCGGCGATGACCGTCAGCGCGCAGGAAAATCATGAATACGCCAAGCTCGAAGAGAAGAAGATCGACTATCGCGATTGGACTTTTAAGAATCTTCAGGATGAAACGCCCGTCAACCTGCGTCAGTGGGCCGCGGACAAACCACTTGTGCTGGTTGTTTACTTCGCTACGTGGTGCCCCAACTGGCGTTATGAGGCTCCTGTGGTCGCCAAGCTCTACGACAAGTACAAAGCGCAAGGCCTCAACGTAGTGGCCGTCAACGAGTACGCTTCAGGCAAAGATGCACGCGCTTTCTTCGGCGACAAAGGCGCACCCTACACCGTCGTTGTTGAATCGGAGAGGCGCGACGCCAGAGAGAAAACCACACACTACACCTACCGCCGCCTGACCGATGACAAGCGCAATTGGGGATCGCCCTATAACATCTTCCTCGAACCGGCAAAGTTTCTGAAAGACGGTGAAGTCTTGACCGAGAAAGCATGGGTATCAAACGGCGAATTGATTGAGAAGGATGCCGAAGATTTTATCCGCGTGCGGCTTGGGTTGGATAAGAAGACGACAGGGGATACCCCGCAAAGCGCAACTCCAGGCTCAGATAAATCCTGTGGATGTGAACTACCGTTGGACACAATTAAAAAACCCTAGAGGAGAAAGTCCTGAATAAGTTGAAAATGATTACTGCACACGCGCTTGTTGTCGCACTGATTTTTTCAGTCAGTCTCAACGGTTATAGCCAAACCGCGGCAAGGCAAGCGGGGAACACCAGGCCGCGTTCGCAGGAGCGAAGTCTGCCGCGCGCGACGCCGGAAGCGGTCGGAATGTCCGCTGAACGATTGTCGCGAATCCGCCCAACCATTCAGCAATATGTAGATCAGGGCAAGATCGCGGGTGCCATCACACTGGTGATTCGTCGAGGCCGTGTCGCTCATCTCGAAGCCGTTGGCCGGATGGATGAAAGCAAGCCGATGCGCGAAGACGCGATTTTCCGCATCGCCTCAATGACGAAGGCCGTCACCAGTGTCGCGGTGATGATGCTCCATGAAGAAGGGAAACTGCTGCTTAACGATCCCGTCTCGAAATACATTCCTGAATTCAAAGGCGCACAAGTGGCGGTATCAAGTGATGACAAGAAGTCGTACACGCTCGCCCCCGCCAAGAGCGAAATCACGATCCGCCAACTTCTCACACATACATCCGGCATCACCTATCAATTCATCGGTGCCGAGCCGTGGGCGAAGTTGTACAAAGACGCGGGCATCTCGGATGGCCTGATTCAATCCGAAGGTAAGATCGCCGATAACGTCAAGAAGCTCGCCAAACTGCCGCTCATGCATCAACCGGGCGAGCGGTATTCTTACGGCTTATCAACCGATGTGCTCGGTTATTTGGTTGAAGTCGTTTCGGGAATGACGCTCGATGAATTCTTTCGCGAGCGCATGTTTAGACCCTTAGCGATGAGGGATACGCATTTCTTCGTGCCGGAAGAGAAGCTAAACAGATTGGCCGCAGTCTATAATCAACTTCCCGATGGCCGCATAAAACGGATGGGCGATGAACGGGATGAGCGGAGTTATCTGACCTACTCGGCAAGTTTTCAATACAAAGGGCCGCGAACTTACTACTCCGGCGGGGCGGGGCTGGTTTCGACAATCAACGACTACGCGCGTTTTCTCCAAATGCTTCTGAATGGCGGTGAGCTTGATGGTGCGCGCATCCTGAGCCGCAAGACCGTGGAGTTGATGACGGTCAATCATGTCGGCGAATTGTTCGGCGCGCAAGGCTTTGGCTTAGGCTTCAGCGTCGTCAGAGACCTCGGCAAAGGCCATGAACTCGGATCCGTGGGGCAGTATGGTTGGGGAGGATTTTACTACACGAACTTCTTTGTTGATCCGAAGGAGCAGTTGATCTGCATCTTTATGTCACAGCTATACCCGGCTAATGACGTAAAGCTACACGAACGATTCCGCACACTGGCGTATCAGGCGATGGTGGATTGAACGTGCCAATCAGCTTTGTTGAATGATCAACTACAACCCGGCTGACCACCGGACGAGGGTGCGCGGGTTTGTCACTTCAACCGAGGACCGGCTCAGCTTCGGTCAGCCGTGATCAGCGTGTGTAATAGTCGTAGCAACGCTTGCCGGACGTGGTCACTGTGCGCCGAGCCGTAGTCGCAGACCGAAGCGTGCGAGTAGCGGAGGGCCGATGGTTCGTACCGGCGTGCGCCCAATCTCGTAGCGGTCATTCAATAGATTTTCGGCGGCGGCGAACACCTCTACGCCTCGACTGATGCGACGCGAGGCAAAGGCATCGAGCGTGAAGTAGCGGCCGAGTGGAAAGCGGTTCTGGTCGTCATCAAACTGAAGGCTGGCAGCGCGCCCCTGCAATCCTAAAGTAACGAGCGATGGATTGGTGTACCGAGTTTGAAAAGTCAATTGGTGACGTGGCACTTGTGGTATGAGCAATCCTTCAAGCTCAGTGCTCACAGGAAACCTCAGCACCGTGGCATCCGTCAACAAGTAACCGATGGATGTTGACCAGCGGGAACTGAGGCGCGTGTCCGTTTCAATTTCGACTCCGCGCGAACGCGTGCGACCTAAGTTTTGCCGCTGACGTGTAATAAGATTCGGCATGGCTCTGAGCGTAACGTTGGCGATTGGTCGCGTGATCTCGCTCCAGTAAACAAGACCGCGAAAGATAATTCTTCCATTCGGCGGAGCGAAGTTTGCTCCGGCTTCACCACCCGTCAATCGTTCGGCGCGCAGGTTTTCATTAGCAAGCGTTAAGACATCGCCGACGCGAAACGCGCGGTATAGTTCGTTGAGCGTCGGCGCACGAAACGCGCGATACGCAGACGCCGCAAGCGATACTGTATCCGTTACCTTGTAGAGCAAGCTTGCCCGTGGGTTGAAGGCTGTTTCGGTTCGGTCAGGAAAATTTACAACCGTCGGAGCGTTAAGCCCGGTAAGTGACCTCGTTGTTGAGAGCGCCGCATAATTACGCCAACGATCAACGCGCGCCCCCAAAGTGAAGATCAAGCGCGGCGTGAGGCTCAAAACATCCTGGGCGAACACGCCAAAGGTTCGCTCGCGCCCGCCTGCGCCGACAAGCGATGAAGCGCGACCAGCCACATAAATTTGCTCATCGCTTGCGCCGCGTACTTCGCGCCCATCGAATCCTGCTACTAACGCTTGCCTTCGGCCAATAGAGCGCGACCACTGACTCGTAAAACCTGCGAACTGCGCGGGCACACGCTGTACGCGCGTGAGCGTTTCACCGTTTCTATCAGAAGCAACCGCCGAAAAGTTTTGATCATAGACTTGCGTGCCGCCGTAGGCTCGTACCGAGAAAGTTCCGACGGATTCAAACTGCTGATCGCCGCCGAAACTTAACTGTCGAATGTGCGTCCGATTCGTTTGCAGCGGGGTGCCATTCTCACGCGCTTCACCAAAATAGGAGCCGCGTACATAGACCCGTCCTTGTTCGCCAATCTGTCGATCAAGCGTGACCTCCACGTCTGCACGGCGTGATCCGGCCGGCGTGTCAATCTTCCCGCGCTCTCTTTCGTCAACCGGAACATAGCCATCGGTGCGGAACGATTCCGCCGCCAGGCTTGCGCCCCATCGCCCCCTGCGTCCCGCCATAAAGATGGAGGCGTCAGGAGTTTGTTGATTGCCATATGATGCTTCGAAGGAAAGGGTGGGAGTTTCGATCTCTTTGGTAAATAAGTTGATGACGCCGCCGAGCGCGGCGCTGCCGTACAGGTCTGAGCCGCCGCCGCGTAAAACTTCAACGCGGCTCAGGGATTCACGCGGGACGCGACCCCAGTAAACCCAACCGCCAAACGGATCGTTGAGCGGAATGCCGTCGGCAAGTACAACGGCGCGGCTCGCCCCGCTTGCGCCCACGCCGCGCAGAGAAACCCCCTGCGCAGTCGGGTTAGCTGTACGGCTGCTGGTGCGACGAAATAGCTGGAAGCCCGGCACCTGCCGCAGCGCGTCATCAATCGTTAAGGCTCCGGTGGTCGCAAGATCTTCGGGGGAGAGCACTACGACGCTTGCCGCAGTGTCGCGGAGGCGCGTCTCTGTTCGCGTTGCCGTGACTGTCACCTGCTCGGCGAATGGCGCTGGCGCAAGCACAATCTTCAACGGCGTTGCGCTCGACTGTGCAAGGGTCAAACTTTGTTCGTACCGACGGAAGCCGCGTGCTTCGATTGTTAATGTAGCGGCATCCGTTGGCGTCGCTTCAAAAGCGAATCGTCCGTCCCCGTCGGTTGTGACCTGCTTAAGGACGGACGATCCATTGTTCAAAGTTACTTCGGCGCGTGAGACGGGGGCGCCTGTTTCGTCGGTGACGATACCTGCGGGGCCTGCCAGTCGCGCTGCTTCTTGCGGCGTTGATCCTTGCGATGCCGACGCTTGAAGGCAGAGCACGCCCGTACTCCAGAAAAGGGTGCAGGCAAAAAGCCACACTGCAGAAGAGACAAAAATAGACTTACCCGCTTGCTCGTACACTACTTATTTCACCTGTCTACTCTGTTTGATTGGTTCGTGTTGTGTTGTGAATCTGCTATACGCTCATCAGCGGCGCAGTTGGCATCAGAGCAAACCGCATCGGCGATAAGCATTTTGGATGCACTATTATGCTGCACTGATCGCTAAAGACAAACCTCGCCCGTGGCCTTGAGAGGTGCGGAGTGTGGAGCTTGAAGTGCGGAGTTGCATGTCGCACACGCTCGACGTTCCTTTAACTTCGAACCTCGTACCACGTACTTTGTACTCCGAACTGTTGCCCGTGGCCTTCAGCTTTATAGCGCGTCGCTCTTGATTGCTGTTAAGATGCTGCGGCAGTCCCCTCACCAAATACATTTACCTGATCATATCAACTACCCATGAAACTTCGCTTGCTGTATCACGGCCATTGCTTCGATGGAGTCGCTTCGGCGGCCATCTTCACACGCTTTTACCATGCACGCATCAACCCGAAAGCGACGGTGCATTACACGGGGTTGCTGCACCGGCCCGGCGCGCTCTTCGATGACGAGATGTTTGATGGAGATGAAAACGCGATCGTCGATTTCAAGTATTCATCATCCGAGCGTCTGACGTGGTGGTTCGATCATCACCAATCAGCGTTTCTCTCGCCGGAGGATGAAGCCCACTTTCACCGGGCGGGCACAGACAAGAAATTCTGGGATCCGGCGCGCAAGTCATGCACTGAATTTATCGCCGATGTGGCGCGCACTCGGTTCGATTTTGCCGATGAAACCCTCGCGCCGCTCATCCACTGGGCGCACGTCATCGACGGAGCGCTTTACACTTCAGCCGCCGAAGTCGTCGAACTCGCCCAGCCTGCGCTGCAACTGATGCAGGTGATTGAAAGCGCAGCCGACGAACAGTTCATCGAGCGGATCATCACCGATCTCACAACAGGCTCGCTTGATGACGTCGCAAATTCAGAGGAAGTGCAGCGACGCTTTCAACCGATTTTAGCCGAGCACCTGAAAACTCTCGCGGCCATCAAACAACAAGCGGTTTACGGGCGCGGCGTCGTCTTCTTCGATCTGGTGGATGAAGGATTCGAGGGCTTCAACAAGTTCATTCCGTATCACCTGTACCCGGAGACGACTTACTCGGTAGCGGTGACGCGCGGGCCGAAGCGGACCAAAATCTCCATCGGCTCAAACCCGTGGAGTCCGCGTCCGCGCACGCACAACATCGCGACGATCTGCGAGCGCTATGGCGGCGGCGGCCACGCCGTAGTTGGCGCTATTTCATTTAGTCCTGATGAGGTCGAGCGAGCGCGTCAAGCGGCACGAGAGATCGTTGCAGAATTGTCTGAAGGCGTAGACTGAAAGTTTGTAGATTGAATTGCTTATTAGATGCGCGCTAATCGAAGAGATCGTCCACCGGCATTCGCCAGCCCGGCACGGCCGGTTCAGCTTCAGCCGTTTCGCCACGCTGGTAGACAGTTGGATGGTCGGGATCCGACGCCCGATATACCTTCACGACATCTGCGCCTAACAGATCCACATCCCAGACCACTTGTGTCCCGGCAGCGAAATAATCAACACGCTTTTGCCTGAGCGCCGCTTCTGCCTTTTTGCCATAATCTCCTTTGCTCCTAACTTCCGCAGCAAAGACTGGCGCACCTTCAAGAAATTTCATTCCGGTTGCCTTGCCTGTGTAGAACGACGCATCAGGGCTAAAGAAATCGCGATCAGGTAAGTTGACTTTGTAGCCCGTGTTGTCAGGGTAAGCACGTCCAATCTGTTTGTCGCGCTCAAACACCCGAAGGCTTGAGGCGATGTTAAAACCGGCGCGGCTAGGCATGTCACCAGTCGGTGCCATTAGAATCAGCTCTCCATTCACGATTTCAGCTTTGCCGTTTTCAGGGACATAATATAGATCTTCAACTGTAGCCTTTGTTGTTACAGTCATACATCACCTCCGCTGCAAGCCATTATTAGATGGCGTGTACCATCAGTATCGAGCCGGCAAAATATCATAAGTAAAGGCTACCATATCATCTTCATAATCATGTGCGTGGTAACTTCTGGCACTACTTATGTAAAGTAAGACCCTGAATCCACGGATAAGAATTAGGCTGTGCCGAGTGCTGCCAGTTTCTTGATCGCGTGCTCCCACAC
>JACCTF010001014.1 GCA_013812565.1 Pyrinomonadaceae bacterium
CGGTGTGAAAGGCGGAATAGCTTACGGTCGAACGGACGACTACGGCGGCAAAGTGATCGAAAACGAAGTGCACGTCCACGACTTCCACGCAACGATTCTGCACCAGCTTGGTTTCGATCACGAGAAGATCACTTTCCGCCACGCCGGGCGCGACTTCCGCTTGACCGATGTCCACGGCAAGGTGGTCAAAGCTCTCCTGGCTTGAGGATACGCTGATGGAGCATTCAATAGTGTCACAAATCGAAGATAGCTTTAGCCGACTATCTGTCTCGGAACAACGGCGGCTAATAAAGCACACTGTTTGATCTTTGAGGAAAGCTTCATTGTGGATATACTTCGGCACGCTCCGCAATTTAAGTTTCAAGACGCGCAAGCGATCACTTCAAATGAAAAGATTAAAGATAGTAATATGCTGCTTCTGGGTGATGGGATACTTGGGTTACTACTCGCTCTCTTTATTTACCGAAGTAGCCAGCGCATCGGTTGAGCCAATCGCCGCGCCCCTTGAGAGTAATGCCCCGGCCCCGGCGTTAAGCGCTGAAGCACAACAGGAGCAAGCGCTGAAGCCTGACTTTAAAAGAGACGTTCTGCCGATCCTCGAAGCTTCTTGCTATCAATGCCACTCCGGTGAGAAGGCTCAGGCGGATTTGCGTCTGGATTCCAAAGCCTCTGCAATGAAGGGCGGAGTATCCGGCCAAGCCATTATCCCCGGCAAAGGGAAAGAGAGCCTGCTGGTTAAGCGCTTGCACGGACTCAATGGAGAGCCGCGCATGCCGCCGGGTAAACCGCTGACCACGGAGCAGATGGGCACGATCACTGCTTGGATTGATGGCGGCGCGCAGTGGTCCGATGATCCGGTCAGCGCGAAAGTTGATGATATACATTCCGCGAACCCGCAAACCCCACGAAGTTCAGTGGCAACAGCCACTACAATCGATTTCGTAAAAGACATTCAGCCGATCCTCAAGGCATCCTGCTATGCGTGCCACTCCGGTGATAAGCCGAAGGCGCAACTCCGACTTGACTCAAAAACGCTTGCCCTAAAGGGCGGTGTCTCCGGCCCGGTCATCGTGCCGGGCAACAGCGATGGGAGTCGTCTGATCCACCGCATACTCGGGCTGCACGACGAACCGCGGATGCCGATGGGCGGCGCGCCGCTCAGCCCGGAGCAGATCGCTGCCATTCGTCGATGGATCGATCAAGGTGCCCTGTGGCCGGATGCGGCTTCGGCTGAAGCAAAGCTTGAAAAGCACTGGGCCTTTGTCGCGCCCGTTCGTCCGCAACTGCCCGTGGTGAAGGATAAGACATGGGTGCGCACGCCCGTTGATCGCTTCATCCTCTCCGGCATTGAGAAACAGAAACTAACAGCCTCGCCCACGGCTTCAAAGATCACGCTCATCCGCCGCCTCAGTCTTGATTTAACGGGTCTTCCGCCGAGCGTTGAAGAGATAGATGAATTCGTCAACGATCAGAGCCCGGATGCTTATGAAAAATTGGTTGAGCGTCTGCTGGCTTCACCACACTACGGCGAACGGTGGGGGCGTCACTGGCTCGACGCGGCGCGTTATGCCGATACCAACGGTTTTGAGAAAGATCGGCCGCGCTCGATCTGGCCTTATCGTGATTGGGTTATCAATGCTTTTAACGCAGACATGCCCTTTGATAAATTCACCGTCGAACAGCTCGCGGGTGATCTGCTTCCGGGTTCCACGCTGGATCAAAAAATCGCCACCGGTTTCCTGCGCAACTCGATGCTCAATGAGGAAGGCGGAGTTGACCCGGAACAGTTCCGCGCCGAAGGTCTCGTTGATCGCGTGGACACAGTCGGCAAAGCCTTTCTCGGCTTGACGGTCAACTGCGCGCAATGCCACACGCATAAGTTCGACCCGATTCCGCATAAAGAGTATTACCAATTCTATGCTTTCTTAAATAGCGACGAGGAGCCGGAGATCGAGGTTCCCAGTGAAGAAATCAAAAAGAAACGGGCGGAGATTCAAGCGCAGATTGCCAAGATCGATGACGAGTTAATCGCCAAAGACACGGGTGTCACGAAGCGCATGGCAGAATGGGAGCAGGGTGCGCAAAAGTTTCAAGACAACTGGACGGTGCTCGAAGACACAGACATCTTTGCTGCCTTCGGCGTCAAGTTCGAGCGGCTCGAAGACAACTCATTCATCGCCCGAGGTGATAACTCGACGGGAAATAACTACATCGTTAATGCGCGAACAAAGTTACAGAACATCACGGGCTTTCGCCTTGAGTTGCTGACCGATCAAAGCCTGCCGCGCGGCGGCCCCGGAAGAGCCAGAGACGGCAGTCTGTTTCTCTCCGAGTTCGTTGTTGAAGCCAGCCCTGCCGGTAAACCCGACGCGAAGGAGAAGGTGGTCTTGAGCCGTGCCACGGCGGACTTCGCTCGTCCCGACTTTCCCATTACGCATGTGATCGACGGCGATCAGAAAACAGCGTGGAGCAGTGACGCCGGGCCGGGAAGACGCAATCAGGATCGCCGGGTTGTCTTTGAGGCGCAGCGTCCAATCGGTTTTGCGGAAGGCACAATCCTGACTTTTCAGTTAGCGCAAAAAACGGATGGCGAGTTCACCGCTGATGGCGACAAGCCGAACCCCGGACGGTTTCGGCTTTCTGTGATCACCGCTGATCAACCTTCCGTTGATCCTCTGCCTGACAGGGTTCGCCAGCTTCTCTCAATACCTGCCAGCAAACGCAACGTGCAGCAGCAACGCGAAGTGTTCAGTTACTATCGTACGACCGACCCACGATTTGCCGAGGCCAACAAAGCAATCGATGAACTAATGAAAGGGTGGCCGTATGGTACGACCACGCTGGCGTTAGCCGCGCGTAAAGTCCCGCGTGAAACGCGCATCTTCAAACGCGGCGATTGGCGCAAAACCGGAGACGCCGTGACGCCGGGCACGCCCTCGTTCCTCAATCCGTTCCCGACGAATGCGCCTCCCAATCGATTGGGCTTGGCGAAGTGGATCGTCGATAAAAAGAATCCGTTAACGGCGCGGGTGATCGTCAATCGCATCTGGCAGCAGTATTTTGGACAGGGGTTGGTCACAACGCCGGAGGATTTCGGCATGCGCAGCGAACAAGCTTCGCATCCCCAGTTGCTGGATTGGTTGGCCCTCGAATTTCAGGACAAGGGATGGAGCATGAAGGCCATCCATCGATTAATTGTCACGTCGGCCACTTACCGGCAGTCGTCAAATGTTACGCCGCGACTTTTAGAGGCCGACCCCTATAACCGCTGGCTGGCGCGTGCGCCGCGTCTGCGTGTCGAGGCAGAGATCGTCCGCGATATTGCATTAACAAGCAGTGGTTTGCTCAACAAGAAGATCGGTGGACCGAGCGTCTTTCCGCCGCTCCCCGAAGGCGTGCTGGATGTCTCTTTCCGCAGCCGGTTCAAATGGGAAGCGACCAACAACGAAGATCGTTACCGCCGCGGGCTTTATACTTTCTGGAAACGCTCGGTGACATATCCGGGGATGGCGGTGTTTGATGCGCCTAATGCTGATGCTTCATGCACACGGCGCATGCGCTCGAACAC
>JACCTF010000336.1 GCA_013812565.1 Pyrinomonadaceae bacterium
TGTCAATAACGCCGATGATTGCCGCATCAACCGGCGTGTCCTTCATCCCTTCAGCGAGCCGCGCGCTCGATCCCGCGACAACCAGTACGCGCTCATTGAAACCTGCGCCGACCGTATCGACAGCGACCGTGTAGCCGCTCGCGTCCGTACCATCTAAATTGATTGGCCGAACGATGAGAAGCTTCTTGCCGATCAATCGCTGATCCTTTTGTGTAGAAACAACTGTGCCGAGTATGCGCGCGATGATCATGCTTCAACCGTTGTTAAGACCGATTGGCAGCGCGTCATCCACGCTTGCGTGCGGACGCGGAATAACGTGAACGCTCACGAGTTCGCCGACTCGCCGCGCCGCCGCTGCACCGGCATCCGTCGCGGCCTTTACTGCCGCGACATCCCCACGCACAATCGCCGTCACAAATCCTGCACCGATCTTTTCATAACCGACCAACGTCACGTTAGCGGCTTTGACCATCGCATCCGCTGCTTCAATCGTCGCTACTAAGCCTTTGGTTTCAACCATTCCAAGCGCTTCCATTCGTTCTGCTCCTTATAATTTATTTCTGTGAACGACAAGTGACAGGCGACGGCAACAAGACAATTTAAAGAGACATGCCTTTAGTCATCCTTGCGCTTTTTCCATCACTGCCGTTGTAATTTTGTTGCTTCCGACAACAACTCGACGAGTTCATCGCGCGTCAGTGAAATCTTCCCTGCGCCGTTTGCCGTTGCTTTGACTTCGCTACGGACCGCGCGTGCATCCGTCGAACAAGCGATCCCTGTTTCATGAAGGTAGCCGCACGATTGGCAACGTGCGCTCTGATCGAGATAACCGGCCGTCTCGCGAATGTTGATCAACTTCCGAATCGCATCGCTCGGCAAGTTGCGTGGACTGCCAAGCATGCGTGCCAAGATCGTGATGCG
Organism: Pyrinomonadaceae bacterium; assembly: GCA_013812565.1. GTDB lineage: Bacteria > Acidobacteriota > Blastocatellia > Pyrinomonadales > Pyrinomonadaceae > JACCTF01. The sequence goes on from JACCTF010000336.1 coordinate 922, forward strand.
CGCCGTATGCTCCAGCGTTTCAAGGCGATCAAAAGCCTGCCACAAATCTGCGCCGTAGGCTACCGCTCCATGATTCGCCATTAGCAGCGCGTTGTGGTGTTGTACTAATGGCTGCATCGCTTCCGTTAATTCGCTAGTAGAAGGCGTGCCATAGTCCGCAAGCGGAACACAACCCAGCGCGAGAATCACCTCTGACAGAATCGGTTGATCAATCGCCAGTCCGGCGACGGCGAAGGCCGTGCCATGCGGCGGGTGCGCGTGACACACAGCGCGTACGTCGGCGCGTTCACGATAGATCAGCAAGTGCATCGCCAGCTCGCTCGACGCGCGACGGTCGTTCAAAGGTTTGCCTTTTGTGTCAACCAGCGCAAGCGAGTCCTCGGTCATGCGCCCCTTTGACATCATCGTCGGCGTCGCCACGATTCGGTCGTCACCCAAGCGCACGCTGATATTGCCGTCCGAGGAGACAACGTACCCGCGTTCATACATCAAACGACCGATGCGGACGATTTCACTACGTGCAGTTTGTTCATCCACTTTGACTTTGATTTCTCTCTTACAACTCGTGCTCTTCGCGCTGTGCGATCTCTTCATAGGGAAGAATGCTGCGCGGGTTTGTGACGCAGGTAATCTGCGGTCGAGCGAGAAAGTATGACAAGCTTTCGAGCGAAACCGTCAGGTCAACGGTTTTCACTTTGACACCCAATCTGGCATGAAGGCGAACGGGCGCGAAATTCAGGACAGCTTTGATTCCGGCCGACATCACTTGATTCAAAACGCGCTGTGCGACGCGCGCTGTCACGGCAATTACTGCGACATCGATTTCTTCACTATGCGCGACGCGCGCCAGTTTTCGCACATCATGCACCATGACTTGAGCATTGCCGATGGATTTGCCGATCTTCTCACGGTCGTTATCAAAGAGCGCAACGACTATGAAGTTGGATGTCGCAAAGCCGTTATAATTGGCGAGCGCTGTTCCTAGATTACCGGCACCGACAATGCCGACGCGGTGCGGTCGATCAAGCCCCAAAATCTTTGTGATGTGTTGACGCAAATCATCGACAAAGTAGCCGACGCCGCGCACGCCGAACTCGCCGAAGTAGGCGAGGTCCTTGCGGATCTGCGCTGAGTTGAGATTGAACTGATCCGCGAGTGCTTGCGAGGAGATGGTTTTGATTCCTGCCGCCGCGAGCAGGTTCAAGCAGCGCAGATAAACGCTCAGACGGCTTGTTGTTAGTTCAGAGATTTTCTCGGATTTCATTCGACTTCCTTTTGCCATAAAGCTTTGGAAGTATAGCGCGGGCATGCGCTGATGCTCAAAGACGCACTGGGGCAAACGCGCGAGAAGTCATAAATACGTGACGAGAGCGAGCGAGCCGCTCACACGGTAGCCGACCGGTTGCCGAACTCTTTCTTGATAAACTACAATCCGCTCGCAAACAACTCAAAGTTCTCGGAAGACTCTTCGTATTCAACAACGTAAATGATTGCGCATCTTTCCGGCACTCTACTAGCCAAACAAGCAACCAGTGTAATTTTAGATGTGGGCGGCGTCGGTTATGAAGTCACCATTCCGGTCACCACCTTCTATGACATGGAAGATGCGGGCGCGCAGATTTCGCTGCGTATCTACACGCATGTGCGAGAAGGCGTGCTTCAACTCTTCGGCTTCAAGACGGCGCGCGAACGAGAATTGTTCATGCTCTTAATCTCCGTCACCGGCATTGGCCCGAAGTCCGGCATCGCCATGCTCTCAGGACTGAGCGCAAATGAGATTATCACGGCCATCCGCACCAACAATCTCGCGCGTTTGACTTCGATTCCCGGCGTCGGACGTAAAACAGCCGAACGTCTAGTGATCGAGCTTCGCGACCGCATGGCCGCGCTCGCCTCACCAGCGCTCGAAGAAGACTTGTCCCTGCCCGAAGCTGGCGCGCCTCCTTCCGAAGATTCGCTACGCGAAGATGCCCTCTCAGCTCTTTCGAATTTAGGTTACCAGAAAGCAGCCGCCGAGAAGGCGATTGCACAAGCGCTTGCTGAAGGCGGCGATCTCTCCATTGATCTGCTTCTGCGCCGCAGCTTTCGCTTCCTCTCGAAAGGATGAAAGGGCAGATGCTGGATGTCAGATGTTGGTTGTGAAGCCGAATACTGACATCAAAGATCCAGCATTTGACATCTGCTTTTATGTCTGACGCACCCGAACCGGCTAATGTCCGAGCAACAGCGACTATGGATGAAGAGGAACAATTTGAATTGTCACTGCGCCCGACGCGACTGGCCGAATATATCGGGCAGCGTCGCGCGACCGACAATCTGCGCATCTTTGTCAAAGCTGCGCTTGGACGGCGTGAAGCTCTCGACCATGTTCTGCTGATGGGGCCGCCGGGACTTGGGAAGACAACGCTGGCGAACATCATCGCCAACGAGATGGGCGCGGAACTGCGTTCGACGGCTGGGCCAGTCATCGAACGCCCCGGCGATCTTGCGGCGCAGCTCACCAACCTGCAGGAAGGCGACGTTTTTTTCATCGATGAGATTCACCGCCTCAATCCGGCGATTGAGGAAGTGTTATATCCGGCGATGGAAGATTATCAACTCGACATTATGATCGGGCAGGGCACGGCGGCACGCTCCATCAAACTGGATTTGCCGAAGTTCACGCTGGTGGGAGCGACTACGCGGGCCGGATTGATCACGGCTCCCTTGCGCGGTCGCTTCGGCATCATCTTCCACCTTGACTTCTACAACACGGATGAGTTGGAAACGATTATTCTTCGTTCGGCGGAGATTCTTCGTGTACCAATAGATCGTGAAGGCGCATCCGAGATCGCCCGGCGTTCACGCGGCACACCGCGCATTGCGAATCGTCTGTTGCGTCGCGTGCGCGATTATGCCGAGGTCGATTACGGCGGCGGGATTACTAGAGAAGTTGCCAATGATGCTCTCAATCGCATGGAGGTCGACACTTTCGGTTTGGATGAAGTTGACCGCAAGATGCTGTTGACGATTATCGAGAAGTTTGGCGGCGGGCCGGTAGGATTGGGCACGATGTCTGCTTCGATCCACGAGGAGAAGGATTCTATCGAAGAGATCATCGAGCCATACTTAATCCAGATCGGCTTTCTCAACCGAACGCCGCGCGGTCGTATGGCAACGCGCCTTGCTTATGAACATTTTGGCATCGCGCCGCCGCGCCAAGGACCAACTCTCTTCGGTGTAGAGTAACTACGCGACACGCTTTAAGTCTTTGTTCGAGTTTTACTCTTCTGCGGTACCGGGACATTCGGTCAAGCTTTCTCGCTGTGCAGATTTCTGATTTCGATTTTGAGCTTCCCGAGCAGTTGATTGCGCAGCATCCGCTTGCAGTGCGCGACGGCGCGCGCATGCTCGTGCTTGATCGTCGTGAAGGAAACTGGCGCGATAGCCGCTTCTCCCAACTACCTTTGCAGCTTGAGCCAGGTGATCTTGTGGTCATCAATAATACGCGCGTGTTCCCGGCCAGACTCGTCGGGCAACGTGAACCTTCAGGCGGGCGCGTCGAGCTGTTACTCGTAGAAGAACGCGAGCCGTGTGTGTGGGAAGCGCTCGCACGCCCGGCGCGAAGATTGCAAATAGGCGCGCACATCTCGTTCGGTCATACCGAATCCGGGCGTCTCGATGCGGAAGTTATAGAAGAGCTTGATAATGGTCGGCGCGTGGTGCGCTTTCTGTGCGATGGGAATCTTATTGCTCTGCTGGAACAGTTGGGACACACGCCGTTGCCGCCATATATCAAGCGCGACGCAAGAATATATGAGCAAGAAGATCGCGAACGTTATCAAACCATTTACGCTCGTCAGCGGGGAAGCATCGCCGCGCCAACAGCCGGACTTCACTTCACGTCGCAGGTGCTTCGAGAACTCTTAGCACGCGGCGTAGAAATTGTTGAAGCGACGCTCCACGTTGGTTACGGTACGTTCGAGCCGGTTCGCGCCTCGGACTTGCGCGAGCACAGAGTTGCGCCGGAGCGCTACGAAATAAGCGCTGAGGCGGTGACGGCGATTAACGGGGCGCGCGGTGAAGGAAGACGCATCATCGCCGTCGGCACAACTACAGTGCGCGCCTTGGAGTCGGCGGCCGATGAAGCCGGTCGCGTCACATGCGGCGCGGAGGAGACGCAGTTAACCATTACGCCTGGATACAAGTTTCGCGTCGTCGATGCGCTATTAACAAACTTCCATTTGCCACGTTCGTCGTTGTTGATCTTAGCCGCGGCATTCGCCGGACGCGGGCCGCTGCTTGCTGCTTACCGCCACGCGGTCGAAGCGCGCTATCGCTTTTACAGCTACGGCGATTGCATGTTAATAATTTAGTGCCAAGTAGTGAGTGATGGGCAATAAGTCGAACCTCCTTCTTGCTCATCACTCATTACACATCACTCATCACTTTTCTTTTATGGCCGTGCTGAAAAAGATTCGTTCGCGGTGGCTGCCTTCACAGACAAAAGAAAGCACCAGCAGGAGTGAGCCGCAAGACTGTGTGGTGCGGCCGACGCCTCCAGAGCCACAATACGACATACGGCCATTGACACTCTCGCACCTTGACGAATGCTGGCGTCTTGACCAACGCTGCTTCGTGGATGGCGAAGCATACGGCCGTGAAACTTTTGAGTACCTACTTACCGCGCCGGAGGCGATCTCGTATCGTGCTTTGACCATTGAAGGTGTCATGGTCGGATTCATCGTCGGCCTCATCGAGCCGGATCACACGGGTCACATCACAACCGTGGGTGTGGCTCCTGAACACCGCCGTCGCCGCATCGCACACCGCTTGATGGAGAAGATTGAAGAGGGTTTTCGCCGCCGCAGTGTGCGCACCGTCCGGTTGGAAGTTCGTTCGATCAACGACGGCGCGCAACAACTCTATAGCAGCATCGGTTACATCGTGACGCAGCGCTTGCCTCGCTACTACTCAAACGGAGGAGATGGATTGCTGATGATTAAGTCCTTGGTTGAATAGAGTGCTGGTCGGTTAACGATGCCGCCTGTTGTTCGCTGAATAACGTTTGTGAAATCGATAATTTTTTGCGCTCGTTCTTTTCAGTTGGCTTTCTCGCTTGTCACAAGTTAAGCAAGCCAAATTTCTACTGCTACTCAGTTCTTCTTTAACTCTGTCAATACCAGCTTGGCGACCGATTTGAGAGTGTCAAAGACGCCGGTGCCTTTAGAAGCGACGGCTTCGTGCATGATTTCATCTTTGCGCCGGAGTTCAGCGGCAATATCTGCAACGGGCAGGCTGCCCGGCAGATCGCGTTTATTGAGCTGCAAGACATAGGGAATCTTCATTAGGTCGTAGCCATTCGCCTGTAGATTTTCTTCCAGATTGGCAAGCGATTCAATGTTGGCGTCCATGCGCTCTTCCTGGCTGTCGGCGACAAAGACAACGCCATCAACTCCCTTCAGAATAAGCTTGCGCGAAGCGTCGTAAAACACTTGACCGGGCACGGTATAAAGGTGAAAGCGCGTCTTAAATCCGCGCACCGTTCCGAGTTCGAGCGGCATGAAATCGAAGAAGAGGGTGCGGTCTGTCTCGGTTGCCAAGCTGATCAGCTTGCCCTTTGACCCGGGCGCAGTGGAATCGAAGATGTGTTGCAAGTTCGTCGTTATACCACACAACCCTGGGCCGTAGTAGACGATCTTGCAATTTATTTCGCGGGAAGCGTAGTTGATAAACGTCATAGCAGTTAAAGCTCGGGTTCTGAAAAGCGGCCTCGGTAATGAGAAAAAGACCGTTTAGGTTTGATGTAAATCGCTTTGTCGAAGCTTGGGTCGAAGCTTGGGTCGAAGCTTGGGTAGCGGTTGTTGCTAATGGCGGCTCTAATTAAACAAGCTGTCAATGTCCTCATCCGTGATTTCTGCGAAGAGCGCCCCATCGCTCGCCGTCTTCTTGCTGCTTTCGCGCACAACTTCGTCGAAGACCGCAGCCAGTAGATGCGCGGCTTGTTTAACGCGCAGCTTAACTAAACCCAAGCTGGAACTTTCGTCGAAGATTACAACCAACACAGCGCGCCCGATCACACAGATGTGAATACCGGCGTGCTCACCTTCATGCGACAAAGTGGGGAACTCTTTCTCGCCGATTAAATGTGCCATGCCGTTTGTCGCGGCAACGTTTCCGGCAGCCAAGGATGCTAGGCTTGTTGTATCGAGGTTGCTTATATCCCCCTGCTCGGCGATCAGTTGACCGCTCTTATCGATAAGCAACAGAACGTGGTTCGCGGTATCGAGACGCAGGCTCGCAAGAACAGATTTGATCTGTTCGTACTGCTGCTCACGCATATGGATTGAGGTCCCTGTCATTAAAACAAACGCTTTCTCTGATGAGGTTCAAACC
>JACCTF010000338.1 GCA_013812565.1 Pyrinomonadaceae bacterium
CAAGCTCAGCGGCGGCCAGCGCGGCAGCACCCGGGGTGTTTTTGATCTCTGGAGGAAAAATGCGGTAGAGCACCTGCGGTACGACCACGAGAGAAACCACGCCGGGCACAACCGCGGCGAGAGCCCATTGGTTATAACTTAGCTCAATGCCCGTCACCTGCTGAGCGAACTTTGCGATCAGCGCGTTCGATGCCTGACCTGTCAGAAACATCGCGCAGATGATCACATCACACTGGTAAATCAAGATCATGAGGAACGCGCCAAGGCGTCTTGCCGTCGGGCCTGGCGTTGATTCATAAGCTTCGGCCAGACTCTTGGTGATTGGGAAGATAATCCCCCCGGTTCGCGCGCCATTTGAGGGAATGATGGTCGCCAATACCAAGTCGGTTGAAACCAGCGCGTAGCCAAGGCCGAGCGAGCGGTGTCCCATAGCGCGGATGAAAAGGAAGGCGATCCGCCGCCCCAATCCCGTCTTAAGCATCCCTCGTGACATGAAGAACGCGGCTAGCACAAGCCACACAATCGGGTCCGCGTAACCCGAGAGCGCTTCGGCGGGCGGTAGCACACCAGTGAGTGCGATAGTCGAAACACCAAGTAGAACGATTGCACCGCCTGGTAGCGGTTGAAGGATCAAGCCGACAATAGTCGCAATGAAGATCGCCAGCAGATACCACGACTGAGGAGTAATCCCGCTCGGGATCGGAACCAGTACAACCCCGAAGCCTGCCAGCAAGACTGCGCCCCACCTAATGAGTCTGCTTCGGTGTAGGGGCTTGCGCACCGCTGCAGCATCAGGAGGCAAACCCTTTCCGGCTGTGTGCTGTTCAGAATCCATATGTATAGTTCGCTAGTGAGAGTTCAACAAAGCTTCCCTGCGAAGAAAAACATACACCGCAGAGACGCGGAGACGGGCCGCAAAGTAAGCGTAGAGAGCGTTGAACTACGCGACGTTGAACTACGCAACTCTTTCTCTGCGTCAACTCGGCGGCTTCGCTCCGCGCCTCTGCGGTAAAATCCCGATTTACACAACACGGGCTTTACTGAGCGTCATTGGCCTCGTCCTCAATGGTCCAGCTTCGCTAACACTGCATCCGTCACTTCGCTGGTTGTATTCGCCCCATTCAGGTCAGGCGTGCACACCAGACCCTCGGCCAGCACGCTCGCTACTGCCTCCTCTATATCGCGGGCGGCATCCGGCAATTCTAAATGTTCGAGCATCATGGCGGCGCTGAGGATGGTCGCCAGCGGGTTCACGATATTCTTGCCCACGATGTCCGGCGCCGAACCATGAACAGGCTCGAACATTGACGGGTAACGATGCAAAGGATCAAGGTTGGCGCTCGGGGCCAAACCCATACTTCCGACCAGAATCGCTGAAATATCGCTGAGAATGTCACCGAATAGATTGGAGGCTACGACAACATCGAAACTCTCCGGTCGGCGAATGAAATCCATCGCCGCTGCGTCGACGAGCAGAGATTCTGTTTCGATATTTGGATATTCGGCGGCTACGCTTTGAAATGTGCGATCCCAGAGAACCATCCCAAAACCTTGCGCGTTAGATTTTGTCACTGAGGTGACGCGCCGCTTCTTGTTACGTTTGACTGCCAGCTCAAAAGCGTATCGAACTATCCGCTCGATTCCACGCCGGGTGAATACTGCCGTTTGAATCGCTACTTCTTCGGATTGGTGCTGATAGACGAAGCCACCCACCTGAGCATATTCTCCCTCGGTGTTTTCACGCACGATGACGAGATCGATGTCGCCTTTGGATTTGGCAAGCGGCGAGGAGACGCCCGGGTAGAGAATCGCCGGCCGCACACATGCGTATTGATCGAACGTGCGCCGGATAGGCAACAGCAAGCCGTTTAAGGTTGTGTGATCGGGAATACCGGGATGTCCGACGGCGCCAAGAAAAATGGCGTCGCACGGTCGAAGCAGGTCGAGGGCTTCGGGCGGCATCATCACGCCATGATGAAAGTAGTAGTCAGCGCCCCAGGGAAAATCCTTGAAGATGAATGTGACTTCGTGTTTGCGGCCGATTCTTTCAAGGACACGCTTGCCCTGAAAAATCACTTCCGGTCCAACTCCATCGCCGGCGATAACTGCGATTGTTAATCGCTTCATGTTCCCTACTTTCCCACCTGCATGTGGCAAGGGTTCTTCAAGAAACTATTAGAATTCGGCTTGATTCGCGCCGATGATCTGAGTGACTAACGCACCCATTATCACTTTTACTTTGCTCACGAAGCGGTCGCAGCCTCTCGATTCATGCTTCATTCTCTTTCGTCAGTGGAGGTAGCTTGCCTGAGGTAAGCGTCATCACCTTTGATCCAATCTTCACGTGGTGGAGAGAAGATGTCGTAGCCTGTAACATCCTCGACCGCCTCGGCCTGATGAACTACGTTCGGCGGTATATAAAGCATCTCGTTAGGCCCGACGAGTATGGTCTTGCCTTCCATCTCGAATCGCCAGCACCCGCTGATAACAAACGTCAATTGCTCGTTGTGGTGTGCATGCGGAGGGACGATGCAGCCTTGCTTGCATTTCAACCATGCAATCATGACTCCACCATCCCAAGCTAGTTTGCGCACAAATTTATCGTTGACGTGCTCCTCAGGGATTTCATCCCATTTAAAGTGCTTCATTGTGTTTTGCCTCGCTTAGGCTCCACCTCAACTTTGAAATGGTTATGCCATATTGATGATGTTTCATAACCGAGAGAACGTTCATGGCCGGTTATAGTTATCTTGCAGATGAGTAGGCATCGCGGCTCCTGTCTCCTAACCTCCCGAGAAATAGCTCTGGACCTGCGCGATGATGAGCCAACCCGCAAAGAAGCCGTAGAAGAGCACCGCGAAGCCCAGCATGCCCAGCCTCAGGCCCTTAACCTTGATCGCCTCCGGCAAGCCTTTGCGGTTAAGCTGGATCAGCAGGATGGAGTAGACGAACATCACCATACCGTTCAGGCAGGCCGAGAGAACCAGCAGGATCAGCGGCTGGTTGAAGCCCGAAACAAGGATTAGCGATCCGATTATGATCATGCTCCATACAACCAGAAAGTAGATCCGGCTCTCCGTCCAGCGCTGGCTCTGCTGGAGGTAGACCGTCTTTAACACGTCGGCCACGAGCCGGGCGACGTAGTCGAGGACGCCAAGGGCTACGAGGACCAGCGACAGGGCGCCGAAGATCCAGAAGAAAGTGCCGAACCAGGGGGCGACAATCTGCTTGAGCGCCACGCCCTCGGCTTGGATGAAATTGAGGTTGGCCTGTTCGGAGAGATTTTCTCCGAACACGGTGGAGTAGGCGAGCAACGAGAAGATGGTGATAGAGAAGATGCAGATGAACCAGAAGGAGATCAACTGCTCCTGGTTGGCGGCTCTCCACCAGCCGCGGAACCGCCGGAGGTTCTCCTCGTCCTGGCGGATCATCGAGCCTGTGGCTGGCGCTGCCGCCTCCTCGCCGGTGATCGGTGAGACTATCTTCGGGATGTAGGCCCCCATACCGAAGCCCTTGTCTCGGATCCAGTTGCTCTGCACGAGGTTGTTAGCCCCGCCCGCTCCGGCGAAGACGAGACCGCCAAGGATAAGGGAGATCGGGATGAGGTTAGTGTCGGGCAACTGGCCGAAGTTGGTAATCACTTGCGGAAGGTCTGCCCACGCCGACGCGCTGATGGCGGTAAAAATGGCTATGATCAGGAAGACGATGGTCAGGCCAACCTTGAAGAACTCCGCCTTTTCGAGCGTCTGGTACACAACCGGCGACATCGTCAGCGCAGCGCCAAGGGCGATGAGCACAATGATCGTAATCACCGTCACGTTGCCGCCCCCCAACAGGAACGTAAAGATCGTCACCCCGCTGGTCGCCCAACCGGGCCACACGTTTGGCAAGATCGTGAATATGCAAAACAAAATACCCCACGGCTTCCAGAAGCGGACGAAGCCCGCCACCGCAGTCTCACCCGTAGCCAGGGTGTAGCGCTCGATCTCCATGTTGAGAAAGTATTGAACGGTCACGCTGAGAACGGCGGCCCAAAGGAAACCAACACCGGCCTTCGATGTAATGAACGGCCAGATGATGTACTCGCCTGAGCCGACGCCCAGGCCCGCGAGAATCACGCTGGGGCCGAGAATCTTGCGCAACGGCAACGGCTCCGGCATGTCCTTGTATGGCATTGGGGGCAGGTTGCGGCTCGGGATCACCTCGAAGTACTCCTCGCCGCTCGCACCCTCCCGACGCCCGCCGCCCATACTTATTTCTTCATCCATCACACGCCTCCTTTCGATTCTGTGGCAAAAGGGTTGTTCTTCGCCGAAACCAATCTGCACTGCTTTAGGCACTAACTGTTTAATGTAACAGTGAGATCAGATGTCTTACCATCGCCTGCTTCGCTGCAGGTGTAATTCTCAATAGGGAAAGCTTTCCCTTATCCATACCGAAAATTCTATCTTGATACAAGAGACATTTTCTTTGCTCTAGCCTTAGTTGCTTACTTACATTGAAGCAGGCGGTAGCTGGTAAAACCAATGTAACTTACAAAACAACCGTAAAAGTGGCGTACGATGAAAACAAAAACAAACGTGATAGCGCCGAATATCAAAACACTTTTACATTTAGGTCGCCGTTTCTGTGGCGGCAGATTTCGCCGGTTTCTTTGCACGTAAGTCTACGAGCGTCCGGCGCAGCACGTCCGCCGAAGCCTTCAGCCCTTCGCTCTCGCGTTGGTCTAATTCAAGTTCGATGACACGCTCGACGCCCCCTTTGCCGACGATGCAAGGCGTTCCCATGTAAACGCCTTCGATACCGTATTCGCCTTGCAGCAGAGTTGAAACCGCGAGCACCATGCGTTCGTTTCTGAGTATCGCTTCGCAGATGCGGCGCACGCACATGCCGATAGCGTAAGAGGTGTTGCCTTTGCGCTTGACGATTTCCGGCGCGGCTTCGCGCACGCGGCGGAGCATTTCGTCGTAGTGCGGCAAGTTCCGCGCGCCGGGAAACTTGGCGAGCGGGAGTCCGGCAACGCGCGCCGCGCTCCACACCGCGATTTCCGAGTCGCCGTGTTCGCCGATGATGTAGGCGTCAACCGCGCGCGGCTCGACACCGAGTTCTTCGGCGAGCATTCCGCGCAAACGCGCCGTGTCAATCAC
>JACCTF010001016.1 GCA_013812565.1 Pyrinomonadaceae bacterium
ATGCGTCACGCCTGTGTGCGCCGAGACATCGACGAAACGAACCCCGTTGGATGGAAGTTGAACGGCTAGAAGTAGTATGAGAAGAATCTTCATGCTCGACGTGCTAACGAGTTTGTTTGATCACAGGAATTTGAGTGGCAGGCTCGCGGACGGTGAGCACCTGATCAACTGCGACATCTTCTAATCGCTGCACAACGCCGCTCGGCCATTTAATCTGCAACAGCTTGATCCGCTTATCAGCACCCAGGCCGAAGTGCGTTCGCTTGTCACTCGACGAAAGATAACTGCTTCCTGTGCTGACCGTCGCGTACTGCCGAAGGCCGGATTCTGAAAGAAGTGACACCTCCGCTCCAATCCCATCTCGGTTGCTGACTGATCCGACCGTGTTGATTACGATCCAGTGATTGCCGATGTCACCCTCATTGCGCAGAATGACGGCCAATCCGTTGTTGCAATTGATCGCGATGTCCACGTAACCGTTGTTGTCTAGATCACCGAAGGCCGCCCCGCGCGCTGCCAGTGGAACCTTGAAGGCTTCACCGCTTCCTGCGGATATGTCCTCGAACTTACCCTGCTTGTTACGCATCAGAGCGAGCGGTTCGAGATACTTGACCCACGATTGTGTGAGGCTGATGTTATCCATGACGTGCCCCTGCGCCACGAACAAATCCTTCCACCCATCGTTGTCAACATCGACGAACTTTGTGCCCCACCCGGAATGAAGCGCACTGATCTGGCCGACGTTCGTTGAACCCGAAGCATACTCGAATGTGCCTTTCTGGTTGCGGAACAGCGCATACTTTTGATTGGCGAGAGCATTGATGAAAATGTCGGGCCAGCCGTCGTTGTCAAAGTCGGCGAAGTCGATGCCCATACCGGCAAACGTCCGGCCGCTGTCATCAAAGGCCAGCCCGGTTGATAGTCCCACTTCCTGAAAAATCCCGTCCTGCCCGTTGCGGAAAAGTTGCTGCGGAAAGGAATCGTTGGCGATGGCGATGTCGGGCCAGCCGTCGGCGTTGAAGTCACTGACGGCGACGCCCAATCCTTTGCCGGGCGACCCGGCGAATCCTGCTTTGCGGGTCACATCCGCGAAGCTGCCATCTCCGTTGTTGCGATAGAGCAGATGTGCGATGGGTTTGAACTTGTCAGGGTGACAGTAAGCGCGGTAGCCGGGCCGCCGCTCGCCGCACCAGATGTTCTGCGAGAAATCCCAGTCGAGATACCTTGCGACAACGAGATCGAGATGACCATCCCGGTCGTAATCAACAAAGCAAGCCGAAGCCGACCATCCGCTTCCGGCAACACCGGCTTCCTTCGTCGCGTCGGTAAAGGTGCCGTCACCGTTATTCCGGTAGAGGATGTTCTGCCCGACATTGGTGACGAAAAGATCAGCGTGTCCATCATTGTTGTAATCGCCGACCGCGGCCCCCATGCCGTAAGAATGCCCCTGCACACCCGCTTTCTTCGTGACGTCGATGAAAGTGCCGTCACCGTTGTTGCGGTAGAGACGATTCCAATAACGCGGATCTGACTTGTCAGAAGCTTGACCCGTTGCCATCGGGTCAGCCAGCTTCGCGCCATTGACAAAGAAGATGTCCAATCGCCTATCACCGTCATAATCGAACATCGCCACCCCGCCGACCATCGCTTCGGGTAGATACTTTTGCGACGTGGCACTGGCATCACTCACAAAGCTCACGCCGGATTGTTTACTGATGTCCACAAACTTAGGCGTCGCGCGACCGTCTCCAGACACCGGCGTTAAGACAAACAGGAATAGTAGTGCGGCCGGAAAGACCGGGTGCTTCACAAGTCAAGCTCCTTCATTAAAGCGAAGCTGAACGGTTCATGGCTGAGGTCGCGCCGTTGAATTTTCTATTCTCGATTCTCTCGCCCGTTGCGCCTTCTGGTTCATCTCATGCACGATCTTTGCTTCGGCGTCGGCCTCGGCAGTGAGACCCATTTTGCGGTACGCATTCGCGAGCAGAAAATGTACGCTCGCTTCTTCCGGATCCAACTCCACCACCCGCCGGTAGCTCGCGACGGCCTTTTGATACTCGCCTTTGTCTGCCAGCAGACGACCGTAATCTAAATGCGCCTGCGCAAGATTTGGACAGAGCTGCAACGAACTCTCGACGTACTTCAATGCTGTGTCCGCATCTTCTTTAGTGTTGATTAAACTGTTGCCGATCTTCCACAGCGCGAGACAATTATAAGGATCGCTTGAGAGTTCCTGTTTCAGTTCTGCAATCGCTTCGGCCCACTTGCCTTCGAGCCAGTAGATATTCCCCAAATTGTAATGAGCGCCTCTGAAGTCGGGCTGTTTAGAGATGGCTTTCTTATATTGCGCCAGCGCTTCATCGTAATTCTGCATGCCTTCCAATGCCTGGCCTGAGATGAGATGGGTCAGGTAAGAATCAGGTGCCTGCACCTCCAATTGTTTAAGCGTCCCGGCCGCGAGCTTCATGTACATCTGTCCGAGTGTGTAGAGCGCTTCCGTATTTTTCGGAGACTTCTGTATCAACTTTTGCAACACGGCTGCTCCATCTGCTTGGTGCCCCAGCGAAAAGAGCGAGCGCCCTAAGTAGAGCTGGGCCTGCTCATCGGCAGGATTCAGGCGAACGGCTTTTTCTAACGCATCGCGCGCCTTCGCATGTTGGTTCATTTGGAAGTATGAGATGCCAAGCAAGACGAGCGACGGCGTCATTCTGCCGTCGATACGTAGACCGTCCTCGAACGCTTTGGCCGCGAGTTGGTAGTTGCTCTGTCCAAAATAGAGCAGACCCAGATTGTTATAAGCCGGGGCCAAGCGCGGGCTAATTTTCAGGATCGCCAGGTACTTCTCAATCGCTTTGTTCAAGTCGCCACTTCGTTGTGCGGCCTGGGCCTCGGCGTAAAGTTCTTCCACCGCATCGTCGGGCTTCGCCGTTTGTGAAAGCAGCACAGTCGGGCAAATGAAAAGGAGAATCGTCAGCAATATCATGCTGAGAGGTCGAGGGTAGATTTTTGAATGAACCGTTGCGTTCTGCATAACTAACCTCACAATCGATTTTGTATCTGTTTCTCCCACGCTTCGATCTTGAGCCGAGCGAGATTGCCGACTTTAGCAGGTCCGATTTGAAGCGCCTTCCTCGCCAGTGTCAGAGCTGTCTGGAGTTCTCCCTGCGCGGCGTGTACCAGCGAGAGCCGGTAGAAGTATTCACCCTGCGGATCGAACGCTATCGCCTTCTTCAAGTGAGCGATGGCCTCCGTGGGCTTCTGCTCTTGGAATGCTACCGAACCCAACACAAAATTGCCTTGCGCGAGAAACTGCTTCTTGGTGCGAAGCCACTGTTTGCTGTCGGCGGACGAAGGAATGCTCAGGCTCTTTAGATTAGCGAGTCCCGCTTCGGCGTGGCGTCTCGCCAAGCTAAACGTCTGTGTCGTCTGGTGGTGAGAATCGATCAACAGGCGAGCCAAGGTCAATAGCGCGTCAATGTTTTCGGGATTCAATCTTAAAATTGCTCCTGCCATTTCGTGAGCGCCATCCCAATCGCCCAACTCATCGTAGGAGCGCATGGCCGCCATGTGGGCGTATTCCGCAAAGTCCGACTGCGGGTATTTGCGAACGAAGTTTCTCGCCAGTGCGATGCTCGCCGAGGAGTCTGCCGCACCGTATATTTCACCGAAGGCATCAAGCTCATCACGGGTTTGCGCCTGCGGTCCCTTAGAACCAGACGGTATCGAGACGATCTGTCCGATGCCGTCAACATACAATGTCAACATCAAACAGCAAGCGGCCACGACCAAGCGGCTCGCCTGACTGACTGACTGCCAAACGCTATTGAAGTCGGCCTTTGCCATACAGCTCTTTCGACACTTCAAAATTCTTCAGCTCTTGCCTTGCAGCGTCCCTGTCTCCCCGTGTCTGGTGGATTTTAGCCAGTAGATACCGAGCTTCAATAAACGCTTCGTCGAGCGAGATTGCGGTTCGCAAAGCGCGAACGGCAACCTCCTCATCTTTCTGCATCCAGGCAATCTTGCCGAGGAGAAATTGATTAGCGGCAACATCCGACTGCATCTCCACGGCCCGCTGAATAAGAGGCCGTGCCTCGGCGACTCTGTTTCGTTCTAAATAGAAAGAAGCCAGCGCTTGATACGGCAGATAGAATGAAACCCGCTTAGCATCAATCAATTGAATTGCTTTCAGAAATTGTTGCTCGGCCTCAGTGTCATGCTGCATGTTCTTTAAGCTGAGACCCAGGTAGCAGCGAGCTTTGAAGTGTTCAGGATCACGCGCGAGCGCTTGCCGAAACTCCTCCGCTGCGGAGTTGAGTTCGTTCTTGGCTTGGAACAAAAAACGTCCCGCCACATAGTAAGGCTCAGGATCGTCCGGGTTCACAGCTTTCGCGGCGGCAATCTCCTCTGCAAAGAACTTGTGCTGGTTCAAAACGAAATAGGCTTCAGCGAGGCGTAGATGGATGTTCGGAGTATCGCCCCGGAGAAGTGCTTGGCGAAAGTGGCGAACCGCGGCAAATGTTCCGCCCCTTCTTAAGTAAGATAAGCCGAGACCATGATACCCATCGCTGGAACTTGGGCAAAGTCGAATCGCCTCGGTGCCCAAGTTCTCAAGTTGTTGCCACTGTCCAGTCATCGTTGCCGCCCGCATCTTGTCCTTCAGCAGGATAAACTCTCGC
>JACCTF010000382.1 GCA_013812565.1 Pyrinomonadaceae bacterium
AATAGATCAGCAGCGCGTGGCAGCCAATCTAGTGCGTCGATTAGAGCAGATGGGTTATGAAGTCGAGGTGCGGCTCAAAGCCGCCTGAGAGAGTTAACATCCCCTGAGCCTCATATTTTCATGACAGACTTTGGACATTGGACTGAGATCAGCACATGAGTAGCAAAACCGTTACCGCATTGTTGGAGATGAGCGACATTACAAAGTCGTTCCCGGGTGTGCGTGCGTTGGACGGCGTGACGTTTGATCTTTTTGCGGGAGAGATTCATGCGCTTGTCGGCGAGAACGGCGCGGGCAAATCAACGTTGATGAAAGTGCTCGGCGGCGTCTATCCGCATCCGGAATATGGCGGGGAGATTTTGATTGAAGGCGAGCCGCGTCGCTTTCGTAACATACGCGATGCGGAAGCGGCTGGGATCGCGGTGATCTATCAGGAACTCTCGTTGGTCAAAGACATGACCGTCGGTGAGAATATCTTTCTGGGACGCGAGCCGCAGCGCTTCGGCATTGTTCGCTGGAACAACCTTTACCGTCAGGCTCAGCAGTTGCTCGATGATCTTCACCTTTCGATTGATCCGCGCACGCCGGTGCGTGAACTAGGCATCGGGCAACAACAACTCGTTGAGATTGCGAAAGCTCTTTCGCAGAACGCGCGTATCCTGGTGCTTGATGAACCGACTGCGGCGCTGACGAACGCAGAAGTTGAAACTCTGGTTCAGATACTCAGTAAGCTGCGGAGTCGCGGCGTCGGGATGATCTACATCTCGCACAAGCTCGAAGAAGTGTTTCGCTTGAGCAACCGCATCACGGTGCTGCGCGATGGGCGCACCATTGGCACCGAGCCGACAAAGGAATTGAACCAATCGAGTGTGATTTCCCGCATGGTCGGACGCGAAGTCGGCGACATCTTTCCGACGCCGGAGCACACTGCGGGCGAAGTAATCTTTGAAGTACGAAACATTACAGTTGATGATCCGTACACCGCCGGCAAACGTCTGGTTAATGATGTCAGCTTTGGGGTGAGGCGCGGCGAGGTGCTCGGCATCGCCGGGTTGATGGGTGCGGGAAGAAGCGATCTGTTGATGGCGATCTTTGGCGCGCACGCCGGGCGCATGTCGGGCGAAGTGTTGGTTGAAAATAAACGTGTGCGCATCACCAGTCCCGCTGAAGCGATCCGGCACGGCATCGGGTTTGTGACCGAAGACCGGAAAAGGTTCGGCCTCATACTGGATCAGACGATTCTCAACAACATGACGCTGGCGAGCCTTCCGCTCATCTCGGGACGTGTCTTCACAAACGCTGACAGGGAAGTTGCGCTAGGTGAAACAGCGATGCGCGATCTGCGAATCAAAGCCCGCACCGTGTTCACCGTCGCGGGCACGCTCTCGGGCGGAAATCAACAAAAGGTGGTTCTCGCCAAATGGTTGCTGACAAAGCCGCGCGTGCTCTTTCTGGATGAGCCGACGCGCGGCATCGACGTTGGCGCCAAACAGGTAATCTATGCACAGATTAATCTCTTGGCGCGCGAAGGCTTGGCGATTGTGCTCGTCTCATCGGAGTTGCCGGAGGTGCTCGGCCTCTCCGACCGCGTGCTCGTTCTGCACGAAGGCCGCATCACCGGAGAATTCACGCGGGCTAACGCAACACCGGAATCTGTAATGGCATGCGCCACCGGACAGATGAAACGATGAACGATGAACGCGGAACGATGAATTAAGAAAGCAATAGCGACTTGCGCATTCGAACTAAGGCGTTTGCGTTGAGAATTGTTCGTCTCTATGCGTCACTTCCAAAAGCTACTGAGGCGCAAGTTGTAGGCAAGCAGGTACTGCTGCGTAGCGGTACATCCGTTGGCGCGCACTACCGAGAAGCTAAACGCGCTAGGTCAACTCCAGAGTTCATCAGCAAGGTTGAGGTGGAATTGCAAGAGCTTGAAGAAACTGTTTACTGGCTAGAACTTTTGGTTGACAGTGGAATTGTTTCCGCAATGCGATTAGAAGATTTACACAAAGAGGCAGAAGCGTTGACAGCGATTCTGGTAACTTCGGTGAAGACTGCAAAGAAGCGCTGTTGATTGAATTTATATTCATCGTTCCGCGTTCATCGTTCATCCTTTTCCTGTGAGGTCTTCCTATGAGCCGGCTAGCTAATGAACCCATCGTTGAGCGCCCGCCCGTCAACGCGGACGCGCAGCCGCAAACGCGGATCGGTCGAATCAAGATACCGACCGAATCTTTGCGCGCCTACATCATGTTGATCGCGCTGGTTGCCGTCTGGGCGTTCTTCTACTATTCGACGGATGGCATCTTTTTGCAGTCGCGTAACTTCTCCAACTTGATGCGGCAGACGGCAGTGACCGGCGTGCTGGCGGTCGGGATGTTGATGGTGATCATCACCGGACAGATCGATCTGTCAATCGGCTCGGTGGTCGGTCTGGCCGGAGGCATGGCGGCGATTGCGCAAGGATGGCTGGGGTGGGGGCTTGGGCCGTCGCTGCTTGCAGGCATCGCCATCGGCATCGCGATTGGTGCAGCTCAGGGAGCTTTGGTCGCTTACGCTAATATCCCTGCTTTCATCGTGACGCTCGGCGGATTGCTTGCTTGGCGCGGCGTGATCAAAGGTATCAGTCAGGGCAACACCGTGCCCATCGGGTTGCAATCGTTCAAAGACATCGGGCAGGGGTATGTGACATCTATTACCGGGTTCGCAATTGCTGCCGTTGCCGTCGCAACCATCGCGTGGCTTGTCGTGCGTCGCCACCGCGCTCGGCAGCAGTTCGGACTCTCAGACGGGGGCACCGGCATTGTCGGCGTGATCGTCAGCATCATTGTGCCTTCGGCATTGATCCTCGCGTTTATCTATACTTTGAACTCTTACCAAGGAGTGCCTATTCCGGTCATCGTGCTGCTCGCCGTCGCATTACTTGGAGCATTCGTTACGCAGAACACAACCTTTGGTCGTTATCTGTACGCAATCGGCGGCAATCCCGATGCGGCCAAACTCTCAGGCATCAATCTGCGGCGGCATATCCTCGCTGTCTTCTGCATCATGGGTGTGCTGGCCGGTGTCGCGGCGGTAATCTACACCGCACGTGTGGGAAGTGCGTCGCCTGATGCCGGGGTGCTGCTGGAACTCGACGCCATCGCGGCGTGCGTGATCGGCGGCGCGAGTTTGATGGGCGGACGCGGCACGGTGTTCGGCGCATGCCTCGGCGCGCTCTTTATGGCGAGCCTTGATAACGGCATGTCGCTCGACAACTACAAAGATTACACGCAAGACATCATCAAGGGCGGAATCCTCGTCGCCGCCGTCGGGCTTGATATGCTCGGCCGCCGTCGCGGTTAACCCGGAAGTTCCTACGACTGCCATCATGAAACGACTAACTCGATGAAAATAAAAGAGACTGATTCACAGAAACAAACGAGCGGTTTCAGCAGTGACCGTGTTGTTATCGGCGCGGATCTCGGCGGCACGCATCTGCGAGCGGCCACGGTTGACGGGCAGGGGCGCATCCATGAACGCACAAAGCAGCGCACGCCCCGAGACGAACGCGCCGAGGAGATTGTGCGCGCGCTTGTCTCTGCGGCGCGAAAATTTGAGCAGCGCAGCCGTGAGCGCGGCCAGACGATTTCTGCGCTCTCGGTTGCCGTGCCCGGCACCGTGCAAACTGAAAGCGGAGTGGTCATGAAAGCGCCGAATCTGCCTTCCCTAAACGGCTTTCGTCTTGGAGCGGCGCTCGCGAGCGAACTCGATTGGCCCGTCGTTGTGGAGAATGATGTCAACGCGGCGGCGGTTGGCGAAGCATGGCAGGGCGCGGCACGTGGGTTTGGCACAAGCATCTGCATCATGCTCGGCACGGGTGTCGGCGGCGGAGTGATTTTGAATAACGAGTTATGGCGCGGCATTGACGGAACGGGAGGAGAGATCGGGCACATCACGGTGGAACCTCTCGGCGCACCGTGCGGTTGCGGCAATCGCGGCTGTGTGGAAGTTTACGGTTCGGCAACCGCAATCGTGCGAATGACACGCGAACTCAGCCCGCGTTACCCGCAGTCGCGGCTTCCGGCGAGCGAGCAGTTGACCGCCGAAGAGGTTTACAAGAGCGGTCTGGCGGGTGACGAACTGGCGCTGGAAGTTTTTCGACGGGTGGGAGTCTACCTCGGCATCGCGCTCGGTGGATTAATCAATGTGCTTAACCCGGAGGTGATCGTCATCGGCGGCGGCGCGGCGGGCGGCTGGGAACTCTTTATCGAGCATCTTCACAGCGAAGTGGCTGCCCGCGCCTTTGCGGTCCCGGCCAAGCGCGCACAGATCGTCCGCGCTGAGTGCGGCGATGATGCCGGGATACTC
>JACCTF010000414.1 GCA_013812565.1 Pyrinomonadaceae bacterium
GTGTTGTGCTTGGCTTGGTTGGAGCTTTCGCTGACGCGTGTGATGGCAAGCCTACTCTACGGTGTGGAGGCGACTGACCCCGCAATTTTTATCCTCATGCCGTTGCTGCTTGGAGTCGTGGCGTTTATTGCTTGTTTCATCCCGGCCCGCCGCGCAGCGAAGATAGACCCAATGATCGCGCTTAGGTACGAGTAGAAGATTTGCCGCAGAGGCACGGAGACACAGAGAAAAGTAGGCAGAAAACAGAAAGCACAAACCAGCGTGTGCTTCTTTAACTCAGAGATGAAGTTTAGTCTTGACAATGAACAACGTCGAAGCAAACTTTTGCCTACTGCCTACTGCCTACTGCCTACTGCCTACTGCCTACTGCCTTCACTCTCTGTCTCCGTGCCTCTGTGGCTAGTTTTCTTAAGTGCTCTTAATTCTCTAGCAGTTTGCCAAATAGCTCAGACGGCTTGCCTTCTTGCACAAGACGCCCCTCATCCAAAATGACGATGTAGGTGCCGATGCGTTCGGCTTCCTTGTGATTGTGCGTCACGTACAGAAATGGGACGGAAGTTTTTTGTTGCACTGATTCGATTTCTTCAAGCAGTTTTGCGCGTGTCGCTACGTCCACCGCCGAGAGCGGTTCGTCGAGCAATACCACTGCGGGGTCTGAAGCTAAAGCGCGGGCCAGTGCGATGCGTTGCCGCTCGCCACCGGATAGTTCGTGTGGGTAGCGACTGCGCATCCCTTCAAGTTGAAAGAGCGTCAGCATTTCACGCGCTCTTTCACGCCGCATCCTCGCTTTATCAGCTTTCACACCGTAGGCGATATTCTGCTCGGCAGTGAGATGTGGGAACAGAGCGTAATCCTGAAAGACATACCCGACCCGACGATGCTGTATGGAGAGGTTGATGCCGGCGGTCGAATCAAAGTAGACGCGCCCCCCGACCCTGATCTTCCCGCCATCGGGAGTGATCATCCCCGCCAGGGCGCGCAGTGTTGTCGTCTTACCCGAGCCCGAGGGACCGAAGAGTATGGTGATGCCATCCGGGGCAGTGAAGGATAGATCGAGGATGAAGCTGGTGTGTTCTTCGTTTGTAAAACGCTTGTTGATCTTGACCTGCAACATTCCAGTTTAACCATAGATCCGCGAGCGGCTGAGTTTGTTCGTCAGGTAAACAGCAGCGATTGAGATAAGGGTTAAAATCAAAGCCAACGCTTGAGCACGCCGATCTTCCCCGGCAACGGTCGCCTCATAGATCGCGAGCGGCATGGTCTGCGTTATGCCCGGGATGTTTCCGGCAAGCATAAGCGTCGCGCCGAACTCGCCCAGCGCGCGGGCGAAACTGAGGATGATTCCGGCCAAGATGCCGCGCCGTGCCAACGGTAGAGTGATGCGCCAGAAAGTTTCCATCTCGCTTTTTCCAAGCGTGTAGGAAGCGATTTCATACTGCGGGTTAACGCTTTCAATCGCCGCACGCGCCGCCTTGACCATCAACGGCAGGGCCATTACCGTCGCCGCGATCACCGCCGCCTGCCAAGTGAACGTGATGGCCCAACCCGTTAAATCGTAGATAAATTCTCCGATCAATCCGCGCCTGCCGAGAAGCACAACCAGATAGTAGCCGGTCACCGTCGGAGGCAGAACCAGCGGTAATGTCAAAACGGCGTCAAGCAATTCCTTACCATGAAAATCACGCTTAGCGAGAAGGAACGCAGCGGCGATACCGACGATGCTGACGATCACTGTTGCGACCCCGACGACGAGCAACGAAAGCTTGAGCGATTCCCAAATCATTCGTTCTACCTTGGGCTAAGGAAGCCGTACTTGTTCAAAATGCTTTGCCCTTCAGCGCTCCGCACCAATTCGACGAACTGCATGGCGGCTTCTCTGTTTCGACTCTCTTTGATGATAGCAATCGGGTATGTGATCGGCTCATGTAGTTCTTCGGCGGCGCGTGCCGCCACCGCGACTTGGTTTCCGGCGACGGTCAAATCCGAGGCATAAACGATGCCTGCGTCTACCTCTGCGCGCCGCACATAATCGAGCACCTGCCGCACATCTTCGGCCAAGATCAAGCGCGATTCGAATTGCGGCAACAGCTTCATATTGGATAGCAACTGCCTTGTGTAGTCTCCGGCAGGCACCGTCTTCGGATTCACAATCGCCAGCCGCCTGATTTTTGGGCTGGTCAGGTCGGCGAACGACTAGACGTAGTCTGCGGCACCACCCGGTACGATCA
>JACCTF010000418.1 GCA_013812565.1 Pyrinomonadaceae bacterium
CCGCAAACGTCTTTACGTTGACAACGACGGCTACCCGCGCGAGGTCACGCCATTGGAGAAAGTCTTGATGACCTTGCTTTACTTGCGCCATAACGTCCGCCATGAAGTCGTCGGTGCGATGTTCGGCTACAGTGCCGATACTTCCGAGAATGCTTTTCACGAAGTTGTGCCGCTACTGCGCGAGTTGTTCCCCTCAACCACGTGGGAAGCGGAAAAGAAGTGGCAACGCAGTGCGCCCGAGTGGACGCCGGATGATGTTGACCTCGTGATCGTTGATAGTTTCGAGACGCCGACACGCCGCCCCAGTATCAATGAACGACAAAAACGCATCTACTCTGGCAAGAAGAAACGCCACACCATCAAGACGCAGGTCATCACCGATCAGGACGGAGAACTCTTGACCATCGCCCCCGGACATCGCGGCCCGAAAGCTGACCTCAAGCTTTACGAAGAAACTGGGCTGCCTGCGCCACTCGCCGGTAAGCCGTGCGTGGGCGATAAGGCTTATCAAAGCAGCGCACACCCTGAGATGACGACTCCGCATAAGAAGCCAAAGGGTGGCACGTTGACTGATGAGCAACGCGACGAGAACAAGCAACTCGCCGCCAAGCGCGTTCACGTCGAGCACGGGATTCGCCGCCTCAAAGCCTTCCGCATCTTGCGTGATGAGTATCGGCTCGCGACAGGTCTGTTCCCGATGGTTGCTTCGGCGGTGGTCGGTTTGATCCAGTTCAGCCGCATTATGACCTAGCTGGTGGTCAAGCTCGTAGTGTGCTTGCCGCACGGCAGGCTCAAGTGAGCTTATTGTCAAATAACTTTATCGGTTCATCTAACTCGAGTTTTACCAATTGAGTAGTCAAAAGCAGTCAGGTTTTGAGAAGCTTGGAGGATGTCTAAGCCATCCAATACCACTCTCCACCTGACTGCTTCGCCAGTCTACCTGGCGGCCAGTGCGGTTAACAATTTGATTGCCGAGCTGCCAGTCGGCACCGCTTACTTCATCGGGGTTGTGCTCATTACGATGATGACCGGCCAACTCGTGCATCGCCAAGGGAGCCTGGCACGCGCCGCCTTGCCTTATGTCGCGCATCTGCACTGGGGCTGGCATCGTGCCCATCGTGCGATGGGGAGAGGTAAACTCTCGTTGGATGCGCTGTTTGACCGGGCGCTGCGGTGGTGCATTGATCATCTGCCGGTTGAACCCGTCCGCTTGGGTAGCCGGGGGCGCAGTGTGCATGCGATAGATTCTTCGACCATTGCTCGACTGCGTGCCAGCACGAAGTGTGCGTTGCTTGGCAAGGGTTACTGTCATCGGGCTGGGCGGTGTGTGCGTGCCAACATCGTTGCCGTGCTCACCACCGTCGTGATGGTTGGCACAGTGCGCGTCGGTCTGGTGCGGCGCACGCGCTTCGGTGTTAGTTGCGAAGAAGCCGTCGCCAAGCTCACTGCCTGTGTGCCTACGAGCGGTGATGAGCGGCTCTTTAGTGTTGACGCGGGGATTGCCACACGGGAGCAGTTCCAACAGGCGACTGAGCGTGATGCGCTTGTCGGTCGGTTGCGCAAGAACGTCTCGTTGCGGCGCGCCCCCACAGCGCAACCGGGTGGCCGTGGCCGCCCGCGGCTGCACGGGCCGGTTCTGCACGTCGGTGCGAAGCGGACCGAAGGGCGCACCGATGAAGACGTGACGATCCGAGTTGAGGAGCGCGAGGTGCGTCTCAGGCGGTGGAACAACTTGCACTTCAGGGGTGCGGCGCAAACCATCATTGACGTCGTGCGGGTTGATGACCCAGCTTACAAGCGGCCGTTGTTGATCGGCACGACAGCACGTGAGTTGACAAGCGAAGAGATCAGACAAGCGTATCGCCAGCGGTGGCCTGTGGAGACCAACTTCTTTGTCGCGCAAGGAACGTGTGCGATGGAGATGCCACGAGCCTGGAGTGAGCGTGCGGTGGAGCGACGGATCGGTTTGGCGCTGCTCGCCGGATCGCTGCTCAAAGCGATCGCGGCTGCTTGTCAACCACTGCGGATGGGGCCGTGGGATCATAAGGCGGTTGGGTCGGCGGGAAGGTTGGCGAATCATCTGGACATCCACGCCAATAATTTTGCGGCACTTGCGCTTAACGGGGTGGCACCGAGAAAGTACCGTAAAATAGAAGAACCTAATCATGCCAAAGATTTGCGGCTACCGATAGCTGCTTAAATTGGTAAAACACGAGTAATCTTCTGCGCTAACTCAATCCCACCCAAGGTTACTGCTGCGTTGCCGAAGCTCTTGAACCCCAGCATCGGGTAGTACCGCTGTTTCACTCGCCGATGGTCCTGCTCTACGAGGTTGTTCAAGTATTTGCTGGTGCGCACTTCGACAC
>JACCTF010000420.1 GCA_013812565.1 Pyrinomonadaceae bacterium
GCGCAAACGCTTTGCCATCGGGCGAGATGCGCAGCACAAGCCCGCCCGGATCAGTGCCCGCAAGCAAGTTCCCCTCAGCGTTCACCGCCAGCGAAATCACATGCGTTTCGTTTGTATCAATCAGCACTGAGGCGGCGGGCTGAGCGCCAGCCGCACGCACGCGGTAGATTTTGCCGCTATCGCCCGTGCCGACGGCCAGCGCTCCGTCCGCCATCACGGCAAGCGACCAGATGTACTTGTCCGTTGGATCAAAGTAAACCTCGGCGCGCCCGTCCGGATTGATGCGATAGACCTTGCCATCGGGCGACGTCCCGGCATAGAGCCAGTTATCGCGACCAACGACAAGCGCCGTGATGTCCAACTCCGTCGCATCGTAAAGAAGCGCGCCGCGTCCGTCCGTTCCGACGCGAAAGATGCGCCCATCATGACCCGTGCCGAGGTAGATATTGCCCGCGCTGTCGCTCGCGCTGGACCAGACGTATGCTTGCGCTGTATCGAACAGTTGTGTGAAGCGCGGCCCAAGCATCAAGGCTCCGGTGTCCGTCACCGAGACGCCCCGCGCTTCTCCGCGCAGAAGTTCGGCGCGCGACCGCGTTTCCCAAACAACCGGACTGACGGCGAAAGTCGGAGCAACAAAACATACGAAAGCTGCAACGAGCGAGATCAACCGGATAATGCTAATTGAGAACTTGTTCTTAATCATTAAAGTGAAGCTTCTTGTTCGAAGAATTAGTTGTGCCTTACGGATGGTTTTAACCGGCAAAAGATTGCCGGTGCTGACATCTAACATCCGGCATGTGATACCTGCTTTTCATGTGCCGATGTATCTTGCGTACAGCGAACGAGCCGTGGTTGGGTCATCTGTGCCGCGAACAATGGCGCGGGCATCTTGGAAGACGGTCAATTCATACTCGCCCGTGTGCAGACGCAGAAGGTAGGGATTGACCTGCACTTCGCCGGATGTTTGGAGTCGTTCGGCAAGCGCTGCAAGATCGATTCGCGTAGCCCCCCGCGGCGCAACTTGCACCGCGTTTCTTCCGCACAACACCGCTGCAAAGTCGCTCGCCTCGGCCTCCAGCATCTCGTAATGACCAAGCCCGCACGTTGGGCAGTTCGGTGTTGGACTTCCGAGCGCGACGCGCCGCCACTCGTTGCGCCACACATCAAACTGCATCAGCGAGTTGTGCAGATTCTCTAACCGACCTATCAGCAACTTCAAAGCTTCGGTGGTTTGCACGGCTGCCACCACCGAGATGATCGGCATGATCACGCCCGCAGTGTCGCACGTCGGCGCGCTGCCCGCGGGCGGCATCTCTGCGAACACGCAGCGCAGGCACGGCGTCACACCGGGCCGCACCGTCATCGTCACTCCATAAGAGCCGACCGCCGCGCCGTAGACCCAGTTGATATGGTGCTTGACGCACGCATCATTGATGAGAAAGCGCGTTGCAAAATTATCAGTTCCATCAAGCACCACATCGCACCCTTTAATCAAACGCTCAATATTTTGTTGAGAGACATCAATGACTTTGGCTTCCGCTTTGATGTCTGAGTTGATCTCGGCGATGCGCCGCACGCACGCAACTGCTTTCGGCAGACGCTCGCGTGCATCGCGTTCAGTGAACATCGTCTGTCGTTGCAGATTGGAGGCTTCAACGAAATCGCGATCCACAATGCGCAAACGTCCGGTGCCGGCGCGTGCCAATGCTTCAGCTTGCGCCGAACCAAGCGCGCCGCACCCGATGATCAGCACCCTCGATCCGAACAGACGTTGCTGTCCCGCTTCGCCGATCCCTTCAAACAAGCTTTGCCGACTATAACGTTCGTTCATAGATGTCAGATGTTGGATATCAGATGTTAGTAATGGAAGAATTGATGTCGCTACTGACATCTAACCTCTAGCATCTGACCTCTGCTCTGTAAGTGTTTGTTCAGCCGCTTGGTGCATCGCTTCCGTTGGCGCTTCATCACCGGTCCAAAGTTTGAACTGTGCGGCGGCTTGTGCAACAAGCATTGCAAGGCCGTTGATAGTTTCGCAACCGGCGGTGCGTGCTTCACGCATAAGGCGTGTTTCGCGGGGATTGTAAACCAGGTCATAAACAAGGCGTGCGCCGCGAAGTTGATTGACGGTCGCGGGCGTTTGATCCTCCGTTTGGCCGCGCGTGCCGAGTGGCGTCGTGTTGATCACAAGATCAAAGCGGTCGAAGCGGGCGTCGTCAAGAAGCTCGCAACTCATTCCGAACTCACCGGCAGTTTGTGCGGCTCGTTGTATGTTTCGTGCAAACACAGTTGCCTGCGCTCCGGCTTGTCTCACAGACCATAGCACGGCACGTGCTGCGCCGCCTGCCCCGATCACGGCGACCCGCGCTCGCTGTAAATCAAACACACCCAGCAACGGCGCAAGGACAGCCGCGGCATCGGTGTTGTAGCCGTGTAGTTCGTCTCCTTCGATGACCACGGTGTTGACGGCTCCGATCTTTTGCGCCGCCGGTTCAATCCAATTGAGATGCTTCATGATCGCTTGTTTGTGCGGCGCGGTGACGCTCAAGCCGCGTAGATTCCATTCCATTTCACGCGAACGCGGATCGACCATGCGCCGCACAAACTCGCCTGCATCATGAACCTCGAACGGGATGTAAACGGCATTCGTGTCGCGCACTGCAAATGCCCGGTTGTGCATGTGCGGTGACACGGAATGCATAATCGGACAACCGATGATGCCGGTGACTAGCGTATTCTCGTCAATCGATTTGACGCGGTACATGTCGCGCAACTCCCTCGCGCTTATCTGTCCGGGAGCGGTTTGATGGGCTTCGTTTAACGAGCCGAAGGTGAGGAACGCGCCGCGCGACGGAGCAAGGATGCGCGTCAGCAGTCCGGCGTCACCCACCGCGATGGCGATCATCGCGTGCCCCTCGCGTCGGGCGCGCTCCAGCAAGCGAAACACCGGAAGGCAATCCGTCACATCACGGGTTGGCACAACGATTTTCAAAACGCGAGCGCCGGTACTCGCCATGCGCTCGTAGATGGTTTCCAGATCAGCGGGAACCTCTGCAAAGTTGTGATAGGAACAGATGACATGTTCCCAGTTCAGAGATTGCTCAAGCTGCGGCTCGCGGCTCGCGGAGCCAAGCAGTAAATCAAGTTCTATGTCGACAAAGTTTGAACCGAGAGTGTGTTCGGGCAAGGACCAGAAGGCCTGTCGCTCAGCCATATCAAGAGGGCGGTGACCGCCTTCTTCTGCCGGTCGCAGTGTGAGGATCAAGGGACGCGGGCAGTGAAACGTCGCGAGAGAGCGCAAGGCTTCGCCAAGCTCGGTTGGTTCCAGGTAATCCAGACGCAGTTCGATGATGTCTGCAACAAGAGCGGCGCGAGCTACGGCCTGGCTTAAATCACAAGCGCGCTCGACGCGAACCGGAACGCCGATGCGCACAGTGTTCGCGTTGTTCATTTAACAGTTCCTTTGAAGTTGCATTGAGGGTTTGAATAATTGAGGCACAAACAATCGAAGCGACAGCGACTAGATCATGGC
>JACCTF010000439.1 GCA_013812565.1 Pyrinomonadaceae bacterium
TGTCAACGAAGAGCGGCTGGAATTTACGCGCGAGCACTTTCCCGTTGAGGCGGCGATCAAAGCGGGCGACGGCGCCAGCGAACGAATCAAAGAAATCACGGGGGGCGATTCGCCGACGGTAATCTTCGACGCGACGGGCAATCTCCGCTCGATGAATGCTTCCTTCGATTTGCCCGCGCACGGCGGGCGGATCGTCTTCGTAGGGCTCTGCCAGGGCGACGTGACTTTTCACGACCCTGCGGCCCACCGCCGCGAATTGACGATGCTGTGCAGTCGCAACGCCACCGGGGCCGACTTTAAGCGTGTGATCAACCTCCTCGAAGCAGGCGCCATTGATCTCAATTCGTGGATTACTCACCGCGTGTCGTTCGGCGAAGAAGTGATCGGGCAGTTTCCTCTCTGGCTCGATCCGCGGAGCAGGTTCATCAAAGCAATCATCGAGATTTGACAAAATTTAACTACTTCGCACCGAGAGCGCAGCGCGGGCAATTAGCAGGCATCCGCCAGGAGTTCTGGCAGACGGACACAGCGGTCTCAAAGAACTCCTGGGGTTGTATTGAGGGCCAGGATTATAAGACAGTGGACTCCATCGTCGATGACCTGATCGACATCGTGAGCAAGAATGGCGCGCTCCTGTTGAATATCGGCCCGAAGCCCGACGGCACGATCCCGGAAATCGAGCAACGAATGCTCCGGGAGATCGGCAATTGGCTAAAGATTAACGGGGAAGCAATCTACGGCACACGTCCGTGGCGGATGTACGGAGAGGGCCCGACGGCCATCGTGGAAGGGGCGTTCAATGACACCAAGCGCCAGCCATTCACAGGTCGGGACATTCGATTCACCACGAAGGGAGATGACCTGTACGCGGTTGCGCTGGCCTAGCCGGGTGATGAATTGAGGATCATATCGCTCGGTACGTCCTCGTCTGTGTCACCCAAGAAGATCAAGAGTGTGGAACTGCTGGGGAGCAAAGCGCAGCTGAAGTGGTCACAAACAGCTGAGGGTCTGAGCATCCAGATGCCGAAGATGGAGACTGGCCACTGCGCTTACGTGTTCCGGATCAGTGTGGCACAGTAATCTCCTAGCTTGTTTCTTACTGGATACGTCACGTTTGAGTGCCACAGCCCCGTCCGGCATGCTTCGTTGACTTTAGCATTATCACCCTTGTATGAACCATTACCACTTTCTTTATTTGTACAGGTCAGGGAATTGCTTGCGAAGGTTTGCAACCTTCGGCTGGTCGTTAATCACGATGTAAGGCTCGTTCGGATGGTGTGCAAGGTAGTCTTGATGGTAAGCCTCCGCCTTGTAGTAAGAGTCGAGTGCGACGACTTGAGTAACAATCGGACGCTTGAAAACTTTGGCTTGATCTAGTTGAGCGATATAAGCCTGCGCGATGCGCTTTTGTTCGTCGTTAGAGTAGAAGATTGCCGAACGGTACTGCGTGCCGGTATCGGGTCCCTGCCGGTTCAACTCGGTCGGGTCGTGTGCCACGGAAAAGAAAATCTTGAGAAGCTGCTCGTACGATACTTGAGACGAATCGTAAGTGATGCGAACCGCTTCGGCGTGCCCGGTTTCACCTCTACTAACCGCCTTGTAATTAGCGGTCTTGGCGGCTCCACCCGAGTACCCGGATGTAACTTCCGTGACTCCTTTGACATGCTCGAACACCGCTTCAACTCCCCAGAAACAGCCACCGGCAAAGACGGCGGTTTGCGCGCTTGTGGCGGTTGCAAGCGGAGCGTCAACTACCGGGTCAGGGAGTGAGACATCGGCGGTAGCATTGGTAACTGCACTGCAAGCCAGCGTGGTGGCAAGAAGAAAGACGACAAGCATCAGACTGAGATAGCGAGACATAATATCAATACTCTCCTAATGATTAGGAGCGTTATCGCCCCACATCGGTCGTAAATTTCTAGTCGCGTTATTGACTACCGAATGTTAAATACCGAAAGCAGCTTGTTATATTCCCAGTAGCGCCTGTCCGTATGAGGTTTTGGCGAAGGACAGGATAGTACAGGCCAAGAAAAACCGCTCAGAAAGAGCGGCTGGTTTGAGTGTATTAAAGTTCCTTTATGTAGCTCTCTAGATCACTCTGTTTCAAGTTCCAGATTCGGCCTCGCCTCTTTCAAATTAAGCGGCAGCTTATACGCTACGAACACCTGCGTGGTACTTTGCGGCTTCAAGTGTAT
>JACCTF010000458.1 GCA_013812565.1 Pyrinomonadaceae bacterium
GGTCAACACGATCAGCAGCCGCCTCTCTCTGCGGCAGCCCCAGCGCGAATCGCTGGAGATGCTCGCCCGCGTCGCCGAACTCATACGCCTTGCCGCGCACGATCAACTCGACACGCCGGATGCACTCGATATAATCCGTTCAGAATATTCAAGCGTGACGGACTTCGAGCGCGAGTTTCCCTCTCTCTGCTTCGCGCTCGCCACGGGCGTCGGCAAGACGAGGTTGATGGGCGCGTTCGTCGCGTACCTGCATTCAGTCCATCACGTCCGCCACTTCTTCGTGCTCGCGCCGAACCTCACCATCTACAACAAGCTCATCGCGGACTTCACGCCCGGCACGCCGAAGTACGTCTTGCAAGGTCTCGCCGAGTACGCGCAGTCGCCCCCGGAAATCATCACCGGCGACAACTACGAATCTGGGCGCGGCGTGCGCGAAGAGCGGCAAAGGCAGCGCGCCCTGCCCGGGGTGGACGCACCCGACGAGGCGATTCACATCAACATCTTCAACATCTCGATGATCAACTCGGAAGTGCGCGGAGGCAAAGCACCCCGTATCAAACGCCTCTCCGAGTACGCGCAAGTGCCGCCGGAGATCATTACCGGCGACAACTACGAATTGGGGCGCGGCGTGCGCGAAGAGCGACAACGGCAGAGAGTCTTGCCCGGCGTGGATGCTCCCGACGCGAGCGTTCACATCAACATCTTCAACATCTCGAAGATCAACTCCGAAGTGCGCGGAGGGCGTGCGCCGCGCATCAAGCGACTCTCCGAATACATCGGCGAAAGTTATTTCGATTATCTCGCCAATCTCGACGACCTCGTGCTGCTAATGGATGAGTCGCACCGCTATCGGGCCTCGGCGGGCATCAGAGCGATCAACGAACTCAATCCCGTCATCGGCTTAGAACTCACCGCCACGCCGCGCACAGTCGCCGGGCAAAACACACAGGAATTCAAGAACGTCATCTACAGTTATCCGCTCTCTTCCGCCATCGCCGATGGCTTCGTCAAAGAACCCGCCGTCGCCACGCGCGAAAATTTCACTGCATCCAACTTCTCGCCCGAAGAACTAGAACGCATCAAGCTCGAAGATGGCGTGCGGATTCACGAAAGCACGAAGGTTGAACTCGAAACTTACGGCTTGCAAAATGATCGACCCGTCGTCAAACCCTTCATGCTCGTCGTCGCGCAGGACACGACGCACGCTAACGAACTCGTCAAGCGCATGGAAGGCGACACCTTCTTCGAGGGGCGCTATCGCGGGCGCGTCATCACCGTACACTCGAATCAACGGGGCGAAGAAGCGGATGAAACCGTCGAGCGGCTACTAGCCGTCGAGAACCCGAACGAGCCTACCGAGATCGTCGTCCATGTGAACAAACTCGGCGAAGGGTGGGACGTGACCAACCTTTACACCATCGTCCCGTTGCGCGCCGCTAACTCACCCAATCTCGTCGAGCAATCCATCGGGCGCGGCTTGCGTTTGCCATTCGGCAGGCGCACGGGTGTGAAACCGGTTGATCGTCTGACAATTGTTTCGCACGATCACTTTCAAACAATTATCGACAAAGCCAACGACCCGAACTCGATCATCCGCACGGGCGTTATCATCGGGCGCGACATCGCCAATGGAAACAGTCGCACCGTTCAAATCAACCCCAACGTGATGCTCGGCATTGAAGGGAACGGCACGGGCAGCATAGCCACAGCTTTGCCATCCTCAAACGGGGGTGATAGCGCGGCGGGCAACGCTCCAGTCGCGCTATCCTCGTCCGCCGCAACAACCACTGGAAACACCGCTCCCGGCGCGCAAACGCCCTTACGCTTTACGACACCGGCCGAGCAACAGATCGCCCGCGCGACGCTCGAAGCCGTCAAAAGCTTTGAAACCTTGCCTCGCTGCGCGAATTTACGCGACACGGAAGTTCAATCACGACTCGTCAGCCAAGTCAGCACCGCGCTCGCCGCCGCGCCCGCGCAAGCGCGACTTCCCGTCGCCGAAGGGGAAAGCGCCGAAGCTGCCCAGCCGAACGTCGCGGAGGTCGTCAAACAAGCAGTCGAATATATCATCGAGCACACAATAGATATTCCGCGCATCATCGTCATTCCGCGCGGCGAAGTCCGCTCCGGGTTCAACTCGTTCGCACTCGATTTATCTACCGTCCGTTTGCAAGCCGTCGCCCAAGATATTCTTATCCAGCATCTACGCACCAATGAGCGCGAGCGGCTCTCAAGCGAAGGCAACGTCGTTAAGGAACCGCAACTCGCCAACTACCTCGTCCGCCGTTTGATTGATTATGCCGACATCTCCTACGACGACCACGCCGACTTGCTTTATGACCTCGCGGGTCAAGCGGTCGCGTACTTGCGCTCATACCTGTCCGACGACGGGGAAGTGGAGAACGTCTTGCAGTTTCACGGCAGACAACTTGCCGAACTTATCCACGCGCAGATGGGAGCGCACTACTGGGAACATGCGACGGAGTATGAGACGGTCGTGAGCCGTGGCTTCAACACCTTGCGTCCCGCAAATTACTCGTCATCGGAAGACGAGCCGCGATTCTTTCGTCAACCCGTTAATGACCCGTTAGCCATTCGCAACATGCTCTTCTCCGGCTTCCGTCGCTGCCTGTATCCAATCCAGAAGTTTGATTCCGATTCAGAGCGCCGCTTCAGTGTGTTGCTCGAAGACGACGCGACGGTTGGCAAGTGGTTCAAGCCGGCAAAAGGCGAGTTCAAGATTCACTACAATCAAGAACAGACATACGAACTGGACTTCGTGGCCGAGACAGAGCGGGCGAAGTATCTATGCGAACCGAAACGCCGGAACGAGATGGAGGATGAGACCGTCAAAGCCAAAGCCCGCGCTGCTGTGAAATGGTGCGAGGCAGCAACCAAGCATGAGTTGGAACACGGCGGCAAGCCGTGGCACTACTTGCTGATTCCACATGACGCAATCACATCGAACATGACGCTCGCCGGTCTCACGGCGGCGCATACCGTAATGGCAATATGAAAAAAAGCATTGTTACAGCGGGTTGCAATCGAGCGAGTAGGTTGCTGCCGTGGCACAAGATGGCATCTTGTGCAACAACTACATGCACGTCTCTTCGCACAAATGAAAACCGCTGTAATGAGGTGGAAAGAGATGATGAACGAAACATCGGGAGACGGACGAGAGCCGAATACTGTCGCGCTCGTGTGCATCGAATGTGAGTCGACGATTAACCCAACGTCGAACAGCCACACGACGAGGGCGGGAGCAGCAGTATGCCTTGAATGTGTCGCCGCCTACTATGTCGCATGTGCCGGCTGCGAGCAGTTCATCCCGCAGGACGAAACACGAACGCGCGCCGATCTTGTGCTCTGCGCCGAGTGCTACGCGAGGCCACCGAATGTCGCGGGCGCTGGTTCCCCTGACCAATCCGGCATCGAGTCGTTGATCGCGGAGTACACGGCGCTCCACGCGGAAGAAAAACGCATGGGCGCGCGCATGGAAGAAATTAAGGAGCTCTTGAAAGAACTGGCCGCGACGCAGCCGCGCGTGTCGGGTGCCGTCACGTTGCGCGCCGGAGATCAAGCGGTGAAATGCAGCTTCCGCACGACACTCAAATGCGATGCGGAAGCAATCGGGAAGCTGGAACAGACGCTCGATCGGAACGAGTTCGGTGAGTTGTTCGAGCGCAAAGTCACCTACACCCCACGCAAAGAGCCGGTGCAAGATTTTCTTCGCAGTACGGACGACGCGCATAATGAAGCGCGCGAGATGCTGCGTGCCGCCGTGCGCGAAACCGAAAGCGCGACGCTGACCGTAGTACCAAAAAAATAGCCGAGGAGTCAGGAGTCAGAAGACAGAATGAAAACAAAATCAGGAACAGTTTCCGCCGCTTATTCTGGCTCCTGACTCCTGTCTTCTGTTGCGCGACGCCATGTCAGACCCAACATACAACACAGAGCAGATGCTCGGCGCACACCGCCTCGGGCAATACGTGGCGCGCAACCGCTGCGAACGTTACCTGCGCCTCGCGCTCTTCCCGTCGGAAGGCAATGAACTGAAAGCCCGCTACGGCGTCACCTTCGAGACGCTCTCGCCGCTGCTCTCGGCTGAGGGACAATCCTTCGAGCGCGACTAAGTCGAAGAGCTGCGCGGGCAAGGCGAACAAGTCGTTGACCTGACGAACAG
>JACCTF010000478.1 GCA_013812565.1 Pyrinomonadaceae bacterium
TGTCATAGCCAGCCTCCAGCAAATGGGTCGCGAAACTGTGCCTCAGCGTATGGCAACTCGCCCGCTTGCTCACGCCTGCCTGCTTTACGGCCTGTCCGACGACACGCTGCAACCGATCTTCCGAGGCATGATGCCGCCGCCATACTCCGGTGCGTGGATCAAGCGACAGCTTGCTCGCAGGAAAGACGTACTGCCAAACCCAATCGGTGGCTGCCGCCGGGTACTTGCGCGCTAAGGCGTAAGGCAAGTACACCGCGCCATGCCCCTGCCGCACATCCTCCTCGTGCTGCAATTTGACTCTCGCCAGATGATGCCGTAGCGCTTCGCTCATGGGTTGCGGTAACACGGTGCGCCGATCACGTTCCCCTTTGCCGTCGCGCACCGTAATCTGCTGATACGCGAAATCTACGTCCTTGACTCTCAGGCGCACACATTCCATCAGCCGCAGCCCGGCGCCGTACAAAGAGCGCAGCCATCAGGTGGTGAGTGCCTGTGATGGCGGCTAAAACCCGGCGGGCCTCCTCCGGCGTCAACACGACTGGTAAGCGTTGCGGGCGTTTGGCGCGCTCCACACCCTCGACGAGCGGCAACGGGATGTCGAGCACCTCGCGATAGAGGAATAGCAGGGCCGCGAGCGCGACGTTCTGCGTCGAGGCAGCAACTTGCCCGGCGGTCGCCAGATGTGACAGGTACTGGCGGATTTCGTCTGTGCCCATCTCACGCGGATGACGCTTGCCGTGGTAGAGGATAAAGCGCCGAATGGTGCTGACATAAGCTTCTTCGGTGCGAATGCTATAATGTTTGAGGCGAATAGTGGAGCGTACTTGATCGAGCAGCAAAGGTTGTGGCATGTGAGGAGCCTCCAGTGCAGTGGCGAGGTAAAAAGATATTTTACGATGTTACGCCTGATGGCGGTAAAAGTCAGGCGGTCGATGAGTTAGTCCACCTGGAGTGGTAAAAGTGCACAAAAGCAGTAGAGTACCGGCAGTGGCGGCAAAGTAGAGCGGGCATTGACGTTCACCGCTGCTAGCGGCCCAATTAAGCGTTATCGGGATAGGAAGGGACTTTGAAGCCCCTCCCTCCCACACCACCGTGCATACGGTTCCGTACACGGCGGTTCGGTTGGTCAAACGTTCATCCTCACCTCTAACTCGGGAACCCCGAGCTTCCTAAAGTAAGCCTTATCGAGTGCCTTGTGCAGCGATGGTGTGCGGCTCATCGGCCATGGGCCGTGTGAGCTATCAGCTGTACTCTTTGCGTGATCCGCTCGCACACCTAGCTTCCTCATCTGCTGATACCGGTTTGGCTTGGTTTCCCATTGCTTCCAGATATAGCAGCGGAGTTTGCGCCGCACCCATGAGTCAAGGTCGCGTAGCACAATAGGCGTTTGGCAGTAGCCGAAGTAGTTGCTCCAGCCTTGTAGATACTCTCGCAACTCTTCCGCCATCCGAGGGACGCTGATGCCACGACTCCGCCGTGTAATTTCCCGTACTTTATCTTTAAAGCGTTTGATGGCCTGTGGCGCGATCTTGCGCTTCGGTTCATCATCTGCGGTAAAGGTGAAGCCGAGAAACTTCCTCTCACTTGGTCTGCCGACTGCACTCTTCTCCTGGTTGACGCGGAGCTTGAGTTTACGATTGATGAACTGGCTGACGCTTGCCATCACCCGCTGCCCGGCCCGCTCGCTCTTCACGTAGATGTTGCTATCATCCGCGTAACGGCAGAAGCGAAGTCCGCGCCTCTCCAGCTCTTTGTCCAACTCGTCAAGGATCAGATTCGACAGCAACGGTGAGAGTGGTGACCCTTGTGGGGTTCCACGCTCGGTCGCACTGACCAGTCCATTCTCCATCACCCCGGCTCGGAGATACGCACGGATGAGCTTCAACACTCGCTTATCGTCTACTCGCCGGGCGATGCGCTCCATCAGGATGTCGTGGTTCACCTGGTCGAAGAATTTCTCCAGGTCAATATCGACCACTACCCGGTAGCCTTCCGCAATGTAGTGCTGTGCTTGAGCGACCGCCTGATGTTGCGACCTTCCGGGACGAAAGCCGTACGAGTGCGCGGAGAACGTTGCGTCCCAGCTTGGTTGCAGGACTTGCAAAACGGCTTGTTGGATAAAACGATCCAGCGCAGTTGGAATGCCGAGCTTTCTCGTACCCCCACCCGCTGGCTTTGGTATCTCCACTCGTTTCACCGGAGCCGGTCTGTAGGTTCCTGCAAGCAGCTGTTCACGAATGATTGGCCAGTGCTCTTTGAGGTATTCCGGTAACTCCTCGACGCTCATCCCGTCGATGCCCGGACTCCCTTTGTTAGCCTTGACTCGCCTTAAAGCCTTCTTTAGGTTTTCTCGCTCACAGACTTCCTCCATCAGATGTTCCGATGTCGTCGGGCTTTCGGCGGGGTGTTCCGCAATGGGAGATTCGATCCCTTCGCTGGCAGAGTTTGGAGCTTCACTCCTTGCCTCTGCCAGGAAGGCCAACTGTAGTTGGTTCTTCTGCCGCTTGTCTCTCATCAGTTGCACTTCCTGCTAGCCACTCCATTTGACTCCTTACGGAGACCGTTCAGGCCTTCGGTGTGGTGAGACCTCCGGAGCATCTCCGGCTCGTTTCCCCCACCTAATATGCCCTCTGCTGACTTCTGTGCTGCGGTCAGGAAGCCTCACGACTTCCTCAGTCCACTTGCAGGACACAGCACAAACCTCCCGAGGTAAGTTCGACCGCCTTCGACGCACAACCGCCGGATATACGCTCTTGCACCCTTGATGGATATGGACTTCGCGGCAGTTCGTCCGCTCGTCCGGAGCCGAACGCCTGGGATCCGGTTTTTGTACATCGGCTCACGTCTTTGCTCCACGCTTCCTTCAGACCCCACCTCACGATGACGCCCTTGCGCTTCGCTAATCCTTCACCTCCATCAGGTTGGATAGGGGACTTACACCCCCAAGCTGTCGAACATGCTCGGCACACGAACTAAACCGCTGCGCGGTAGTTTTTCTTTCCTCCCCCCTCCTCTTCACAAATCAACAAGCCTTTTCTCGCAGCATAATGGTATCTGCTTTTACAACCATTTCCTGCGACGAAAGGAGCCTCCCATGACACCCCTCCGCCAACGCATGATCGAAGACATGCAAATTCGTAATCTGTCTCCCAAAACCCAACGCAACTATCTCGACCAAGTCGCCAAGTTCGCGCAGTTCTTTGGTAAGTCTCCGAGCCTACTCGGCCCGGAAGAGATCCGCACCTACCAAGTTTATCTCGTTCAAGAGAAACAGGTCGCGTGGAGCGTCCTGAATCAAGCGGTCTGCGCTCTCCGTTTTTTCTATCGCATCACATTAGGAAAGGATTGGGCCATTCAGCGCATCCCAGCCCCAAAGACTGAAAAGAAACTACCTGTTGTACTCAGTGCAGATGAAGTAGCTCGGTTCTTTGCAGCTATTCCCAGCCTCAAGCATCGCGCCATTCTCATGACAGCTTATGCTGCCGGCTTGCGCGTTTCTGAAGTGACCAACTTGCAGGTCGCTGACATTGATAGCCAACGAATGGTGATCCGTGTCCGCCAAGGTAAAGGGCGCAAGGATCGCTACGTGATGCTCTCACCCCACCTGTTAACTTTGCTTCGCACCTACTGGAAAGTCAGACGTCCAACTTCATGGCTGTTCCCTGGCAGGAACCAGGGGCGTCCGATCAGTGTCCGCATGGTTCAGATTGCTTGCCAACAGGCTCGTGTCGAGGCCGGGCTCTCGAAGCAGGTGACGGTGCGCGCCCTGCGGCACAGCTTCGCCACGCATCTCTTGGAAGCCGGCACAGACGTGCGCACTATTCAAATCCTCCTCGGTCATCGCAGCCTGCAAACCACTGCTCGGTACATGCATGTCTCGACATCGACTATTCGCGCGGCGGCGAGCCCGCTCGATGCGCTCACCTTAACTCCTCGTTCGTAGCAACGGCACATGTCCAGACCACCGCTCGAAGTCGCCGACATCTTTCGGCAGTATGGCCCGGCCTTCCTCTCCGCTCAGGGAGACTCACTTTCCGCTGCGCAACGGCGTGTCATGCAGGCCATTGAGCTCTGTCGCACTGCCGCGCTGGGTGGGCACGTCGAGGAGTGTGACAGTTGCCGACACCTGCGCATCTTCTACAACTCCTGTCGCAATCGCCATTGCCCCAAGTGCCAGTCCTTGGCCAAAGCTCAGTGGCTGGAGGAGCGCCAAGCTGAACTCTTGCCTGTCCAGTATTTTCACGTTGTCTTCACCATTCCTGCGTGCCTTGCTCCCGTTGCACTCGAGAATAAGCGCATCGTTTACAACATCCTCTTTCGCGCGGCCTCACAGACGTTGCTGAGAATCGCCGCTGACCCACGACACCTCGGCGCAAGTGTCGGCTTTCTTGCTGTATTGCATACGTGGGGACAGAATCTGCTACACCATCCACACCTGCATTGCGTTGTTCCAGGTGACGGTCTCTCACCTGATGGTCTGCGGTGGATCTCATGTCGGAAGGATTTCTTTCTCAGCGTCAGAGTGCTGTCGCGTCTCTTCCGCAGGTTATTTCTTGACCATTTGCAGCAAGCTTTCGCCAACGGCAAGTTAGAGTTCCATCAAACTCTGCAGCACTTGTCTGATCCAGCGGCGTTCACTGCTCTCGTGAGGAGCGTACGGCAGACCGAATGGGTGGTGTATGCCAAGCCACCTTTCGGTGGACCCGCGCAGGTGCTCGACTACTTGGGCCATTACACGCATCGTGTGGCGATCTCGAATGATCGGTTGCTGAGTATTGACAACAACAAAGTGACTTTCCGCTGGAGAGATTATCGCCATGGAAACAATCAGGCCACGATGAGCTTGGCAGCAGACGAGTTTATCCGGCGCTTTCTGCTGCACGTCTT
>JACCTF010000487.1 GCA_013812565.1 Pyrinomonadaceae bacterium
AGCTACGCCAACGCCGGAACCGGCGACGATGCTCCTGCTCGGCACGGGCTTGGCTGGAGTTGCCGCCAAAGTTCGCAAGCGGCGTCAAGCTGCGAAGAGCGAAAAAGCATAGTCTCGAAATTATCCAAGGGGGTTTCTCCTTCCAAAGGGGGTAGCGCGAGTCGCTGCCCCTTTTTCTTTAACGATCCTTGCTATTTGTTTGCGTCACAAGGTGCAGCAGACCGGCTCCACCTGACGGGAACTCTACGAGACACAACGCAGCCATTGGCCGAGCGCACGTCAGGGAAAGCACTAACGCCGCAGCTGAGGGTGATGGTTGCAGAGCACTTCCGCCTCTAACCTCCGCTTTTAACCTCCGTGGTTTTCTACGTACAATTCAAGCTTTCACCTGTCTCTCGATGCTCTGAAAGGAAGGCTTTCAACAATGAACGTTACACATCTTGAATGCGCCGCTTGTGGTCTTCATCACGAGGCACGACGCTTGCACAACCTCTGCACGCAGTGCGGTAAACCTTTGTTGGTGCGCTACGACTTAAAGCGCGCGGCCGACAGTTTGACAAAAGAAGTTTTACTGACCCGCCCATCGAACATGTGGCGCTACCGGGAAGTGCTGCCCGTTGAGCATGATGAAAACATCACGTCGCTTGGTGAAGGTTGGACGCCGCTTCTGCCTGCGCCGCGACTGGCGCGGCAGACAGGACTCGACCAGCTCTGGATCAAAGACGAGTCGCAGAACCCGACGCAGAGCTTCAAAGCGCGCGGCATGAGTGCGGCCGTCTCCGTGGCAAAGGAGTTGGGCGCGCGTCGGCTCGCCGTTCCGTCTGCCGGGAATGCCGCCGGGGCGCTCGCTGCCTACGCCGCGCGAGCCGGGCTTGAAGCTTTCATATTTATGCCCGCTGACACGCCGCGCGCCAACATCATTGAATGCCAGCAGACGGGCGCGCACGTGCAGCTTATTGATGGGTTGATCACGGATTGCGGTGCGGAAGTCGCGCGGCGTAAAGATGCGGAAGGTTGGTTCGATGTTTCGACTTTGAAAGAGCCGTATCGCGTCGAAGGCAAGAAGACGCTCGGATACGAATTGGCCGAGCAACTCAACTGGACGCTGCCGGACGTGATTATTTATCCGACCGGCGGCGGAACGGGACTGATCGGAATGTGGAAAGCTTTTGCTGAAATGGAAGCGATGGGTTGGATCGACGCGAAACGTCCGCGCATGGTCTCTGTGCAAGCGGCTGGATGTGCGCCGATTGTGCGCGCATTCATGGAAGGCAAGCGTTTCGCGGATGAGTTTGCGAACGCCGCAACAACCGCTTCGGGATTGCGCGTGCCACGTGCCATCGGAGACTTTCTTATCCTGGATGCGATTCGTGCTTCGGGCGGCACGGCCGTGGCGGTCACGGATGACGAGTTGATTCATGCCACGGGGGAGATGGGCGCCGCTGAAGGGCTGTTTGCTGCGCCCGAAGGAGCCGCTTGTCTGCCGGCCCTGCGCAAGTTGATCCGGGCCGGAGAAGTGAAGCCGAGCGAAAGCGTGGTGCTCTTCAACACCGGCGCGGGCGTTAAGTACCTGGAGACCTATGCAAGTTGAAGTAGATAGCGAGTGGTCCGTCGTGCGCCGACTGATTTCAGTCGTCATAGTTTTGAATATCATTGGCATCGTCTGCTTTTGTCTGGCCGCTCATACACACGATCCACTCGCCGCTCATCCAATTGCTGGGCGCGGCTTTGATTACATATCGGATCCGTGGGTGCTGCTCGATTCTTTAGGTTTCACATTGATGCTGCCGGGAGTTTTCTTCGGTACAACCGCTTTTTTGTGCGCGCGAGTTTTCGTCTGGAGCGACCACATCGCACGCGCCACTTGGTATGCAACCAGCTTCGTTATCAACATCATCCTTGCATGGAAAGCGGGGAAATATCTCAACAAGGAAGATTGGAAATGTCATTCGGCAAGAAACTCACGGTAGCTTTTTTAATCACCTTTCTGTTGTCGCTTCCGGCTTTTGCCGGAACTGATCCGGCTCCCGGACAGCAACTAAAGACGGTTTGGATGAGCGATGCCGAGCGCGTGCGCCTAGACAACTTGCGGGCCGAAGGATTGAAGGCCATGTACAACCTCGACTATGAAACGGCGCGTCGCCGGTTCAAGGAGATGACGCAAGCTTTTCCCAATCATCCGGCTGGCCCGCAGCATCTCGCCGCCAGTATATGGTTGCAGACCCTACACGAATCGCGCCGCTTGCAAGGCTCGCTCTACACCATTGATGTCCTCAAAACGAAAGGTGAAGGCCAGGCCGATCCGCGCATTGTCGAGCAGTTCCGCGCCTGGACCAAGCAGGCGAAACAGCTATCGGAAGCCCGGCTTAAAACAAGTCCGCGAGATGCCGAGGCGCTCTACTTCCTCGGCGCAACCGAAGCGTTGAAGGCCGGGTTTACAGCGGCCGTCGAACGCCGTTACATCTCTGCGCTGCGCGACGGATCGCGTTCAATCGATCTGCACCGCGACACGCTCAAGGTTGATCCCAACTTCCACGACGCGGAAATATCAATCGGTTTGTACGATTACGTGCTCGGCGGTTTGCCGCTGCCCATCAAAGTATTAGCGAGTTTGACGGGGATGCGCGGTTCAAAGCGGCGCGGCATCGAGACTCTGAAGCGTGTGGCGGCAGAAGGAAAGTGGGCGCGCGACGACGCCAAAGTTCTGCTCATCGGCATCTTCAAAATTGAAGAGCGCTATATGGACGCGCTCGCCCTCTCGCGCGAGCTTGCCTCCAAGTATCCACGCAACTACCTGTTCTATCTTGAATCCGCCGATGCGCTCATCTGGCAAGCGGCCCGCGCCGCCGCAGCGGGCGGTCAGACAACTGTGCCCGCGGCAACGACAACCGGACCTGCAAACGCCCCGGACGCCGAGCGTGAAGCGTTGCAAATTTTTGAGGGGATGTTACGCGACCCGTTAATCAAAGATGAAGCGCGCCTCTTAGATTTGGTGCATTTTCGTTATGGTGAAGCGCTCTTGACGCTCGGGCAGCCGGAGCGCGCCGCAAAAGAGTTTCTCGCCGCCGCCGCCGCTCCGGGAGCTGAACCGAACCTGGCGACGCTGTCCCGTCTTCATGCCGCGCGGGGGTTGGATTTGGCAGGCCGCAGGCGCGAAGCGCTCGCCCAGTACCAGGCGGTTCTCAGTCGTCCCGATACGTACGACGCGCATCAGGAAGCGCGACGTGGTTTGCGCGAGCCATATCAAACTAAGAACAGGTGAAGATCAAAGGTAAATTAATGAGAGCAAATTTTGAGGGCACGCGTCCGCGCCGGTTGTTGTTGTGTCTCGACGGAGTGCCTCACGAAATAGTCGCGGCCGTCAAAGGGCGCGGGTTGTTCGACGGGTTTGGTGAACCTGCGCAGATGCTCTCGCCATTTCCGACGATGACGAACGTGGCCCTTTCCACAATGCTCGGTGCTTCGGCACCGCTCGGTTATGAAAGCCTCTACTTTGATCGCACCGCGGGGAGCTTGCGCGGCGGCGTCAGCAAATATATCGGCCGCCGCACGCCTGACAAAATTCCTTCCAGCTATGTAGACGAACTTGACTATCAAGAGCCGCTCCACTGTGAGTTCCTCGTCTACGTTGCACCTGAAAAAGTTCTGCAAGCCGACTTCAATCGTTTTCATCAAAGCTTTCTCGCCGCCCCGCCGACGAAAGATTTCTTCGCTTTCCTAAAAGCTACCGACGGATTGTTGCACATCCGCGGCCGCCACCGGCTGGAAGTTGCGCTTGAGGTGCTCGACCAGATACTGCGCGACATACGCGTGCGCGACGGCGACGGAACGGAGATCGTGCTGTTCTCCGATCACGGCATGAATCTCGTCGAGAACCGGCGCGTTCACTTGCAGACGCACCTGCGCCGCGCGGGCTACCAAATGGCAGAACGCTTGGAACGAAACGCACGCCGCCGAATCGCCGTCCCGGCCTTCGGACTCTGCGGGTATGTGGCGCTTTACTGCGCGGATGAAGAAGCTGCGGCAAGCGTCGCCCACGCCCTCACTGGGCTTGAAGGAGTTGACTTTGCGGTTCACGCGGACGGCGAATCAGCGGTGATGGTCAAGGGCGAAGGCGGCGTCGCGCGGATTCATCGCACACAAAGCGAGCCGTCTGCCGGAAACAGACTCGCGATTAGCTACCGCTATGAGCAGGTCACGGGCGATCCACTACACCTCGCCGCCGTGC
Source organism: Pyrinomonadaceae bacterium (assembly GCA_013812565.1). Classification (GTDB taxonomy): domain Bacteria; phylum Acidobacteriota; class Blastocatellia; order Pyrinomonadales; family Pyrinomonadaceae; genus JACCTF01. The sequence continues at coordinate 4,229 of JACCTF010000487.1, forward strand.
TCGGCAAACTAAGCGTCGAGGGTTTGCTGGACCAGTGCGGCTGTGCCTCTGATGAAGCGTGGTACAAGCACACCGCCGACCACATCTATCCTGATGTGCTTGCCAATCTTTACGACGCGTTGCATGCCCCGCGCGTTCGTCACACCGCCGATGTCCTCGTTAGTCTTCACGACGGCTACTACTACGGCTCGTCTGTCTTCAGCCGTATGGCCCGGCTCGTTGCCACACATGGCAACGCCTTGCGTCCAAGCACAACGGCATTTCTAATGAGCACGCACCGAAAGTTTCCGCCGTATGTGCGCGCGGGCGCGGCCGAACCCTTTCTGCGCGGGTAATGCCGGACGGTTAACGCTTGACCACTTCTCCCCGCCGCGCGTACAACCTTTTGCGCATGTCAAACGTTACCGGCTCGCCTCCATCTGATGCTCAGCCAGCGATTGAGATTTTCAACCTTGTGCGTCGCTTCAGCGATTTCACGGCGGTCGATCACGTCAACTTACGCGTCCTGCGCGGGCAGTTCTTCGGTTTCCTTGGGCCGAACGGGGCAGGGAAGTCCACCACGATCAAAATACTCACGGGGTTGCTCGCGCCCTCAAGCGGCACGTTGCGCGTGCTCGGGTTTGACATCGAAAGAGAGCCGACGGAAGTGAAGCGGCGCATCGGCGTGGTGCCGGAGGATTTGAATCTGTTCGAACGGCTGACGGGCGCGGAGATGCTCACTTTCACGGGGCGCATGTACGGCCTCACGCGCTCCGAGATCGCCGAGCGGGCAGGCGAACTTCTCGCTTTGATGGAGCTTGACGATAATCCGAAGAAGCTGATCGTTGAATACTCGCACGGCATGAAGAAAAAGCTTTCACTGGCCTGCGCCTTGATCCACCGGCCCGAAGTGCTTTTTCTTGATGAGCCGTTTGAAGGCGTGGACGCCATCGCCTCGCGCACGCTCAAGGCTTTGCTACAGCAACTCACGGCGCGCGGCATCACCGTCTTCCTCACGTCGCATGTTTTAGAGATCGTAGAGCGAATCTGTACTGACATCGCGATCATCAGCCAGGGCCGCCTCGTCGTCGCTGGCCCGCTCGACGAACTGCGCCGCGGCATCCAGGTTGAAGGAGACGGGCACAGCGCAGATAATCCTTTATCGCTCGAAGACTACTTCATTCGGATCATCGGCGGCGCGCGGCCATCAAACGACGATGTGCTTCAGTGGCTGAGAGGCAAACAGTGATGAGTAATGCGTGATGCGTAATAAGTGGGAATAATGTTTTAGCTTTCACTCATTCCCCGCGCACGCCTTCTGTTTGTTGTTCGAAGATGTATGACAAGGATTTATAGATGAGCTTCGCGCAGAGGAAGGCCGAGGCATTGTGGCCCTCTGTGTAGGAGTATTCGACCAAGTCCATGCCGACGATGCGGCGGCCGTGGGCAAGTGTGCGGATCAAACCGAGAACCTCATACCAGTTGAGTCCGCCCGGCTCCGGCGTGCCCGTCTGTGAAACCAACGACGGATCAAGGCCATCAATGTCGATTGTTAAGTAGACGTTCTCGCTTAATCCTTCTACAGCTTCTTCCCACCAATCGGTGCGACCCACAATGTCTTTGGCCCAGAAGATGCGCGTCGGCAACTGAGCGATGGCGCGCGCCTCTTCAGCGGACATCGAACGGATGCCGCACTGAACCACACGCAAACCCAGGTCGCCGG
>JACCTF010001025.1 GCA_013812565.1 Pyrinomonadaceae bacterium
ACGCACGCCTTCGCACAAAGTGATCGCGCTCGATTGCGACCAGACCATGTGGAAGGGCGTCTGCGGCGAGGACGGGCCGCACGGAATCGAGATCGATCCTCCACGCCAGGCGCTCCAAGAGTTTATGCGGAGGCAACATGACACAGGTATGCTCATCTGTTTGTGCAGCAAGAACAACGAGGAAGATGTCGTTAAAGTGTTCGAGCAGCGCGCGGAGGAGATGCCCATTAAACGCGAACACGTTGTTGATTGGCGGCTCAACTGGGGATTCAAGTCGGAGAATCTCAAAAGCTTGGCCGGGGACCTGCGGCTGGGGCTTGACAGTTTCATCTTCGTCGATGACGACCCGGTAGCCTGCGCCGAAGTCCGGGCAAACTGCCCGGAAGTCCTTACCCTCCAGCTTCCACAGGAAGTAAGTTCCTTTTCGCAATTTCTTAATCACATATGGAATTTTGATCGCTTGAATGTTACGGGGGAAGACGAAAAGCGGACCGCCCTCTACAAGCAGAACGCGGCGCGTGAGCGCCTGCGCAAGGGGACTTTGAGTTTTGATGATTTTCTGGCGGACCTCAACCTAGAGATTCGGATTTCGGAGATGCGGCCTGAGCATCTGGCGCGGGTTTCGCAGCTTACGCACCGCACAAACCAGTTCAATTTTACGACCGTCAGGCGCTCCGAAGGGGAAATTCAAGCCCTCTGCCTGGCGGGCGAAACAGAATGCCTCGTCGTTGAAGTCAGTGATCGTTTCGGTGATTACGGCCTTGTCGGCGTGATCCTCTTCCGGGCCGGGGGCGAGGCCGTTAATGTAGACACGTTTTTATTGAGCTGCCGCGCGCTCGGCAGAGGAGTTGAACATCGGATGCTTGCCAGGCTTGGAGAAATCGCCAAGGAACGCGGTCTCAGTCGTGTTGGCGTAGAGTTCATCACGAGCGGAAAAAACCGCCCGGCGCACGACTTCCTGAACGGAGTCGGCGCAGACTTTAAGCAACCGATTGAGGGTGGTTATTCTTACAGTTTCCCGAGTGAGTTCGCCGAGGCAACGGTGTACCGTCCCGCGAACGCGGCGGCGCTACCGATCATTGCGGTTGATTCCGCAGATAAGCCGCCCGCCCCGTTTATTCCCGCCGCCCACGACGGTGGTGGAAGCGAAACGAAATCCGCGTTAATGAGCCGGATTGCCACCGAGCTTTGTACGGTCGAGCAGATTCTCAACGCGGTCGAAGATAAGAAGCGACGAACCCGGCCCAAGCTTGCGGGGACGTATGTGGCTCCGCGTACCCCGACAGAGGAAATCTTGGCGGGAATTTGGGCTCAAACATTAGGCGTCGATGGGGTGGGCGTTAACGACGATTTCTTTCAACTGGGCGGTCATTCGCTGCTCGGCACGTTGCTTATGTCCCGCGTGTGTACAACCTTTCAAATCGATTTATCGCTCGGCGAACTCTTCGCCGCTCCGACGGTGGCCGGGCTGGCCCGAGTCGTTCAGCAGAATCAGATAGAGCAAGTCGGCGCGCAGGAGATCATCGCGGCCTTAGGTGAACTGGGAGAGCTGACGGATGAAGAGGTGGCGGCGCTGCTCGCGGCCGATGAGGATGCCGAAACGGATCAGGAAGGGGACGGCGCGTACCCGTTGGGCCGGGGCGTGAGCGAAGGAGTGCGAAGGTGAAAATCCTACTTGTTCAAAACATGATCTATGTGCCGACGCACGGCGGGGCGAGCAAGGCTAACCGGCTGCTGCTCGAAGGCTTGGCGGCGAACGGACATTCCTGCCGCGTCGTGGTTCCGGCCTTCGGCACGCAAGTCTCCGTTAAGACCCACGAGCAATTCATCCACGCGTTGGAGACCCGGCGCATCCCCGTAACTTCCGTTTCCCCCGAAGCCACGGTGTTCCGGTACAACAACGTCGAGGTGCATGCCGTCACGGATAAAGCCCGGCTGTACGATTACGTGATCGGGCAGGTCAGTGAATTTGGGCCGACCTGGACGCTCGTGTCAAATGATGATCCGGGGATGCTCATGCTGGAGGCTGCCCTCGAAGCGGATTCTTCGCGAGTGGTTTACCTTGTTCACACTCCGCAGGCACTTCCTTTCGGCCCTAAGAGTTTTTTACAAAACGAGGCGCAGACCGATTCCGTTCGGCGGGCTGCCGGCATCATTACGGAAAGTAATCACGTCAAGGATTACGTCAAGCGGTGGGGCGGCCTCGACGCGGCGGCGATCCCGTTTCCTATTTACGGTTCCGGGCCGTTCCCAAACCTGGGGCGCTTCGACAAAGGATACGTCACCCTCATCAATCCCTGCGCCGTAAAAGGCATCTCAATCTTCTTAGAACTCGCGCGCCGCATGCCCGACGTTCAATTCGCGGGAGTCCCAACGTGGGGGACGACAGAAGCGGACCGGGCCGCGCTCAAGCGATTACCTAACGTTCGATTGCTACCCGCGGCCGACAACATCGAGGAGATTTTTAGTCAAACGCGAATCCTTGTGATGCCTTCACTGTGGACCGAGTCGTTCCCGCTGACGGTGAGAGAAGCGATGCTCCACGGGATCCCGGTGATAGGCAGCGATTCGGGCGGGCTTCCGGAAACGAAACTGGGAATTGATTACGTGATTCCAGTAAAACTTATCGAGCGGTACGAAGACCGCTTCGACGAGCTGGGAAACCCGATCCCTATCATCCCGGAGCAGGAGATCAGTCCGTGGGAAGAAACTTTACGGAAACTACTTTCGGACCGCGCTCTTTACGAGCGTTTGTCAGCGGATTCGCGCGACGCAGCCCTGAAATTCGTGGCGGGCGTTGGGGTCGCTCCGTTCGAGGACTATTTAGAAAACCTTGTGCCGATGCCGACGGCGGAACGCGGCGACGGGTCGTCCGCCACCCCTGCCGGGGGGCAGAATCCTGGGACCGCTGATCTCCGCTCGGCGCTCGGCAACCTTTCGTCCGCGAGGCTGGAACTTCTGGCGCGAAGGTTAAAGAAGAAAAGCGTCGGCGGGCTGAAAACGGTCACGGCGATTCCGCGAAGAAGCGGAACGGACGCGATCCCGCTTTCATTCGTGCAGCAGCGGCTATGGTTTATCGACCAGTTAGAACCCGGCAACCCCGCCTACAACAATACCGACGCCTTCCGCTTAACCGGCCGGCTCGACCGCGAAGCGCTGGAGCGAACCATCAATGAGATCGTCCTTCGCCACGAGGCTTTGCGCACCACCTTCCCGACGGCGGACGGGAAGCCTGTTCAACTCGTCGCCCCGGAGCTTAGCGTGCCGCTGCCGCTGACGGACCTCAGCCGGGTGCCCGCCGCCGAGCGGGAGCCGCAAGCCCGGCGGCTAGTGGCGGAGGAATCGCAGCGCCCCTTCGACTTGGCCCGGGGGCCGCTCGTGCGGGCCAACCTGCTGCGGCTCGGCGAGGAAGATCACATACTGTTGCTGGCGCTACATCATATCGTCAGCGACGGGTGGTCGGGCGGGGTGCTCTTCCGGGAAATCACCTTGCTCTATAAAGCTTTCTCCGCGAAAACGCCTTCGCCGCTTGGGGAGCTTGAAGTCCAGTATGCGGATTATGCCGTTTGGCAGCGGGAGTGGCTGCGGGATGATGTGCTGGAGCAACAACTCGCTTATTGGAAGCGGCAGCTCGCGGGAGCGCCGGCGATGCTGGAGTTGCCGACGGATCGGCTACGCCCGGCGGTGCAGAACTATCGTGGGACGTACCAGTCGGTGACGCTGCCGAAAGA
>JACCTF010001026.1 GCA_013812565.1 Pyrinomonadaceae bacterium
CAAACAAATGATTGCGCTGTGTAGAAAACGTTCGACTCCGAAACATAACAAACAAAGCGTTCTGCTTTAAAGATTTATGATAGACCTCGATGCTCCACCGTCTTTGGAAGAGCCGTCGGATCTGGTCGTTATCGAGCGTTAGGTCACTCGTCACCAAGTAGCGCGTGCCCGTCGAACCGTCTTCGTTTGTGAAGACCTCTTTGACCAAAAGCAGCGGGAAGTCCACGGCTTCGAGCCAAATCTGACGGGTTGCACCCGGTGGTAACTCAAGCGTATTCACTGCTCTATAACGACCGTGCTGTTTGTCCTCTACTGCGAGCGCCACCTTGCGGTTCTCTTTCAAGGGCATCACGAACTCTTTCTTGAGGTCATGCTTAACGAACATCATGTTCTCGGAGGAAGCGAACCACAGATCGTTGAGCACAAAGCGGAACTGGAACTGGTTGTGGACACAGACCCTGAGCAACATCCGGTAGCGTTCGTTCTTCGTAATGGCGCTTTTACGTTTCTCTTTGCCGGTCTTTTGGTCGACGTAGGTGACTTCCTTGGTCACCAGATCGAAGGCCACGGGCAAGCACACGCCGGCTGCCTCATAGGCGGCCGTCAGGAAGTTGATGCCTTTGACGGTGCGATCTTTACTGTGGTCATAATGCCAACTGATGAGTTCGTTCTCATCGGTGTCGGGTTTCTCCTCGATGCTGTCGTCGACGATCACCACACCATCGGGACTTTCAACAAGCCGCACAACCGGCTTGACGACTCTCCACAAATCGGCTGATCTTTGTGGCTCCGACGAAAGAAACCGCGTCACTTTATCGTGACTGATGTGACCGTCGAGTAGCCTTGAAAGACCGGTAGCAGTCGTTTGACCGAATGAACTAATGAGGTAATCGGTGTAGATGTCGAGCATGGATGTGTCCATGCGTCAAGTCTAGCACCGACATCTTCTTTGCGTAACATCAGCACTTCAAACTCTTGGAACGCCATTTGAGAAAAGGGAAGCGCGATGAAAGTCAATCGTCCGGGATCACCACTGAGCGGGGGAGCTGAGCCGCTCGACCCGCTTGACCCGCGCGAGTTGCAGCAGGTTGTTAAAGTCGAGCGTCTCGCTGCCGCTTTATCCGAGTTGGAGGCGCAGACGGGTGCTCAGCAAACCGCGCAAGCAGCGGGCACGCCGGGGCGGGGTGCGACAACGCGTGCCGCGCTTGAACAGATTGCACAGCATGCAAACTTGTCCAACCCGGAAGAAGCTTCGGCTGCCGTCCGTGAATCCGCTCGGTTTATGATCAAGTTTCGGTTAGGCAAAGAGCATCGTGACACGCCGCAGGGCGAATCCGTAATCGACGAGCTAAGCGAGTATGTGGCTGCCGATCCGCTGCTTAAAGCGAAGTTGCTCCAGATATTAACCAAGATCAAAGCGAAGTAATATGTCGCAGAGTGGCGAGAAGACTGAACAACCTACCCGGAAGCGCTTGCGCGATGCCAGGCGCAAAGGTCAGGTTACAAAGAGTCAGGACCTTACTTCAGCGCTGCTTTTAATCGTCGCCGTTGCAGTCTTAGGCTTTGCCGGTTCATACACGGGAAGCAATCTGGCGCAGGCGATGCAAGACGGTATTCTCTACGCAACTTCTTTTCACGGCGAACTGAACCAGGCGGCTGCGCTTGCCGTTATTCTCGCCGCCGTCTGGGTAATAGCCCTCGCGCTCGCTCCGCTCTTCGCGGCCCTCATCCTTGTCGGGCTGTTAGCAAACTACCTTCAAGTCGGATCAGTTTTTGCACCCGAATCTGTGAAGCCGGACATTAACAAGCTGAACCCGGCAGAAGGCTTCAAGCATAAATTCCTCAAAGCGCGCCCATACATTGAGCTTGCCAAAACAGTTACAAAAATCACCATAACCGCAGTTGTCATTGGTTCTGTGCTCTGGAACGCGCGCGCCGATCTTATTAATTTAACAACGCAATCAGTGACGAGCGTTGCTGCCTTCACCTCAAAGATTGTTTTGGAGATTGGTCTTAAAGTTGGTTTCACCTTTCTCTTGCTCGGCGCTGGCGACTACTTTCTACAGAAGTACCTTTACTTAAAAGAGATGAAGATGACCAAGCAGGAGGTAAAAGAAGATTACAAAGAGACGGAGGGCAATCCGTTAATCAAAGGCGCGCGCCGCCAGATCCATCGCGAGATTCTGATGCAGAGCATCATGGCGGCGGTTAAAAAAGCCGATGCGGTTGTTGTCAATCCGACTCATATCGCCGTCGCGCTGCAGTATGACCGGGGAACGATGAACGCGCCGACAGTTGTCGCTAAGGGAGTCGAGTTAATGGCCGCGCATATCCGTCAGCTTGCTGATGAAGCGGGTGTTCCTATTATGCGTGACGTGCGGTTAGCTCGTGCGTTGTACGATTTGGAACTGGAGGCAGAAGTTCCCGAAGAACTATACGAAGCGGTCGCCGTGGTGTTGCGTTGGGTCTATCAATTAGCTGAAGAAAGAGGGGAGGTTGCTCAGAGAAGCTATGGCTGATATACGAAATATCAATAACCGGGGGGTGCCGATGCCGCTGGAACAAAGCCAGCTCCAGCACGCTATTGCTCCTCACGTCAAAGTACCTGCACCCGAGCAGGTGAAGGGATCGGTTGCGCCGTCTGCTTCTCCCGATACGCCTATCGGCCAGCCTGGGCCAATGGGCCAACCGACGGGGATGCCTGCGCCGACCGTACCGGGGCAGACGCAAGTTTTGTCTGATGTTCTGATCGGACGTCATCCATCGCAATTAATTGCTGCCGAACGGATGCGTGAGGCAGGCGGTGCATCTGTTACCGAAGAACTGCTCGGGCTCAATTTGCAGCCGACAATCATCGGCCTCTTCTCCGCCCCGCCCGGCAACAGCGAAGCCCTGCGCCACATGACGCCGATGATGAAGCGAACCATTGTGCGAACCCTGCTCGCGCAACAGCGTCAACGCATGCGCCGTCTCGCGCATCTACTTCGCCGCGAAGATCGCCAACACAACCAGGAAGACACGGCCGACGAACACGAACAGCAAAGCTTCACCGCTGTATTGTTAGAGGAAGCTTTAATGCTTGATGAAGCGCAGCTCGAACGTGCTCATCACGAACTCGGCAGCACCGCCCGCATGCTCGATCTGCTCGACGAGTTGCTGGCGATGCAAGATTACACGCTCAGCCAGATGGGTACGTTCTCACAAGGATAGATCACAGAGTCCGAAGTCAAAAGCCCGATGTCCGAAGCCAGCGGTTGACTGCGGACATCGGACTTCCGATCTCTTCTCCGACTCTTGCCCGCGCGATATTGATTGTGGTCTCCGATTACATATAATCTACCGGCACTCGAAATCAAACGCTTACTTCTTCTGTGAGTCGTGCCTTGCTAAACTATTATCTCTATCTACGAGCCACCTCCTGTGTGCTCCTCATCTTGAGCTTTGCTCCGATGGTCTTACCTCAAACAAACATTACACTCGTACCCAAGTTCACCTTCGACAAAAGCGGTTTGGAACTTGAGCGACGCATGCAGTTCGGCAGCTTCTTCGATGCGGTCGGTCGCCGGTCTGCCGTCTATGGCTACGAGAATCAGAATATGGAAGCGTGGGTGCATCCGCTGAAAGTGATCGACGATCTTCGGTTGGCCTTTCGCATCGAAGGTTATCCGCTGGAGATTCCAGGCCCTGCCATCGCGACGCACATCAACGCCCGTCCCGAATCGACCACCTTCACCTATTCACATACTGCGTTTACCGTTCGCCAAACAATCTTTGCGCCCGTCGATGAACCCGGCATCATCATGCTGCTTGATGTCAACACGACACTGCCGCTCATGATGCGCGTTAGCTTCCGCCCGCAACTGCGGCTCTACTGGCCCGCCGGACTTCAGATTGGCAACCTTGAGTGGGACAGAGACGCGCGCGTCTATTACCTGACGGAAGACTCGCGAAGCTTCGTCGGCATCATCGGTTCACCTCTGGCTCAGGACATATCCGTTCAACCATATCAAGAGGAGCCGCGCGATGTGCCCGCCGAATTCCTTATCGAAGCCCGACCAGAGCAGCTCCGTACCCACCTCATCCCTATTGTCATCGCTGCCGGTATTGATACCGGTCCAAAGCCCGTCCCGCCGCCCGGCGTCGCGCGCCCCCATGCAGCGCGCCAGTCCGCGAAACAAACTTATGATCGATTGCTCAGTTCAGCCGAAAAGCTTTATCAACAGAACGCAACCTACTACCGAGAGTTACAAGGCGAGACCGTGAGTGTTGAGACGCCTGATGACCGCTTCAATCGCGCGTATGCCTGGGCCAAGGTCGGCCTTGATAAAGGCTTCGCAACCAACCCGACGCTCGGCACCGGACTGCTCGCAGGCTTTCGCACCTCGGGCAACTCAGAACGCCCCGGCTTCGCTTGGTTCTTCGGACGCGACGCTTTGTGGACAGCGCTCGCGCTTACTTCATACGGCGACTTCACAGGTACGCGCACTGCGCTCGATTTCCTGCGCAAATTTCAACGCAAGGACGGCAAGATTCCGCACGAGATTTCGCAATCGGCCGCCTTGATCCCGTGGTTCACTGATTACGAATACCCCTGGGCCAGTGCCGACGCCACACCGCTCTATGTGATCGTTCACGCCGACTACTGGCGCGCGAGCGGCGACAC